>JBBRIK010000205.1:0-7469 GCA_038221045.1 Gemmatales bacterium | reverse complement strand
TGAAGTCCGGCACCTCGGCTGCGGCAGGCGCTCGCTCGGCCGCTCCCACCGTCACAGGCACCCGGCCCGGCGAGGGCTTCCGCGTCAGTCGTGTGAACTTCATCGCATAGCGGATCACATACGGGGCCACCGGCACCTTGCGGACGATGTCCTGCATTTCGAGGATGTCCGTCGCCGACAGCACCGGCTCCAGTTTCGCCGTGTGCGTCGAGGTCGTCATCTCGACGATGCGGAACTCCTCTTCCTCTTCGGGATAGTCCACCTGAATGTTGAACATGAAGCGGTCCTGCTGCGCTTCGGGCAGGGGATACGTTCCTTCCTGCTCGATCGGATTCTGCGTCGCCAGGACGAAGAATGGATCGGGCAGCTTGTGGCGATTGCCGCCGACCGTCACCTGTCGTTCCTGCATGGCTTCGAGCAGAGCGGCCTGCGTCTTGGGCGGAGTGCGGTTGATCTCGTCTGCGAGAAGGATGTTCGCGAACAGCGGGCCATGAAGGAACTTGAAGACGCGCTGGCCCGTCATCTTGTCCTCTTGCAGCACTTCCGTGCCGGTGATGTCCGACGGCATCAGATCGGGTGTGAACTGCACCCGACTGAAGGACAGCGACAGCGACTCGGCCAGCGTGCGAATCATCAATGTCTTCGCCAGACCGGGTACGCCGACGAGCAGGCAGTGGCCGCGCGCGAAAATCGAGATTAGCAATTCTTCGAGGACGCGTTCCTGGCCGACGATGGCCTTGCTCATCTCCTTGCGAATGCGGCGATAGCCCTCGTTGAGGCGCTCGATGGCGGCGACGTCGCTGTCGATGCGCGGCCAGGATTCCGTGACAACGGGCGGAAGCGAGGACGGCCGGGACGGCTCTTCCTCAAGGGGATCGAGCAGGACCGGCTCATCGTCGGTTGAGAGCCAGGTGCCGCAGCCGCACAGCCGACGCCCGCCCTCCGGCACTTGCACCATCATGCCACACGTTTTGCACCGGATGTTCGGCATCGCTGAATCCTCGTCGCTGTTTGAAACTGAAGGATGCTGCCCCAACCTTCACTTTTTCGCCATTTCCGCCAGATGCACCACGCCGTCGCCCGTCCGAATCAGCAAGCCTGTCGGCGTCCGTGCCAGCGCGAGCAACTCGTCCTCGACTCCCATTCCCAACGCCCGGATGCTCAGGTTCAGCGTCCGCCCAGGAAGGTTGAGACGCTGAACCAACTGCCCCGTGCGGGCATCGCAGAGCAGCACCGGCACACTTTCCTCCGCATTCCAGGTCAGAAGGCATTCTAACCGTCCCCATGTCATCGGTACAGGGACGGCCAGCCGCTGCCGCTCTATCGGCCAGGCGAGCAACCAGTCGCCGGCGCGGGCCGTCCGCCAATGGCCCGGTGGTCCATTCAGACTCCGCGTCCACAGACGACGCCCCTCGGTGAGCGAATACGCCGTCAGTTCGCCCTCATGAGCGAGGTAGAGTGCGCCCGAGTCGCGGCTGATCGCCGCGTGGGAGGGTGGAGAGGAACGCAAGAGCGTGGACCATAGCCAGCGGCCGCCGTCGATGCGTTCGATGGTCGTGCCGTGATTGCGTGGCACAATCAGCAGGATGCTGTCTGGCCCAAGCGCGATCCGCTGAGGAGGTTGGCCGCCGAGGGTACTCGCGCTCGTCAGTTCGCGCGACCAGCGTTGGACGCCTGTTGCCGGATCGATCAGGGTAATCGAACGCTCTTGCTGCCTGGGAAGAGGCTGAAGGACGGACCCGCTGCGAGCGTCGAGAATTTCGCCGCGATCGGGCAGCAGAACGATGTCCTCTTCCGCTTCAAAGGTCGAGGTGATCCGGCCAGGTACGTCAGGCCAGCGGAGAAACGATGCGGCGGCGCGGCGCGTCCACAACTCGAACCCCGTCTCCCCATCGAGAGCGACCAGACGCCGATTTCTCTCGCGGAAGAAGAGACGCCCCGCGACAAGTTGGAAGCCAGCCAGAGCGCGCGAGGCATGATTCCACAGCAGTTGCCCCTCGCTCCGCGTCAGACATGCCACTCCCTCGGCACCCGCCGCGATGACGGTGTCCGCATGCAGACCGATCCAGCACGGCGAGAGCGCCAGTTCGCGCTGCCACACTGCGGCCCCCGTCGAAGCGTCCTGGCAGATCAACATCTTCCCGCGAACTGAGAAGACACGGTCAATGAGCGTCAGACTCGCTGCTCCTTCGGGGAATAGCAGGCGTTCGCCGGGCGCGAGTGAACGCGCCCACGAACGCAGCAACGGGAGAGACAGAGCAGGGGGCCGCGGTTGAAGACCGGGCTTGTCGCGCTCGCGCATCACCCAGGCGAAAACGGAGCGCCCATCGCCCAATTCGGGAATGCCCCAGGGAACACGCTGCGGAAACACCTCCCGAACAATGGCCATGCGAGCCAGACGATCGAGGACGGCGCGAGCATCGTCGAGGTTTCCCTGTTGCTCGTAAAGACGAGCGAGATTCGCCAGCGCCTTGGCTCGCGCGTCGTCATCGTCGAGCGGCTGGCGTAGAAACAGACGCAAGGCCTCTGTCGCCGCGCCGGGACGTTTCGCTTCTTCGAGACGGCGTGCCAGCTCCGGCAATCGAGTGCGCGACTTCGGCGCGAGCAACGCAGGAATGTCGCTCGCTTCTTTCTCCAGGGCCGGGAGAGCGCGATTGAGGAGAGCAAGCGTATCGCTTCCTCCTTCGCGCTCCAGCCGTTCGAGCCAGTGGATTGCCCAGCGACGGGCCGTCTCCGTCTGTCCCTTATCGTCGAGCATGGCCTGACAGGCAGCGACGGCGCGGGCCGGCTCCCCGACGCGGAGCCAGAACAAGGCGGCTCGCTGCAACGCCTGAGCGCGGAGAAAGGGCGGAAAGTAATGCCCCGTGGCGCAATCGACCAGCGTGACGGCCTGCTCGCGCCGTCCCACCTTGCTCTCGCGCTCGGCTGCCGCGAAGAGGGCATGTTGTTCCGCGATCCATGCCAGTTCGCGAAGCGGCCTACCTCCCAGACGCTCGCTGCCGGCGAGGAGGGCGGCCTTGCGAAAGCACTCGACAGTGCGTTCGGGCTGGCCGGCATCGGCGAGCGCGGTCCCCAAGTGGAACTGATCGCGAGCCGAGCGAGGACGTTCCTCGGCTTCCTTCTTTCGCTCCTGCAAGCGGAAACGAGGCGGAGCGAAGATGTGCAACTCCTCGCGCTCTGCTATCGCCAGGATGCCATCGCCCAGGGCAAAGTTCCCGGACGGCAGGCCCGACGCCAGGGTTACATCGTCGGGCTGCTCGCCGTCCTCCTGACGCACGAGGTAGACGTGATGCAAGGTCGGCCAGACGATGAGGCCGCCCGCCAGCAACCCTCGGCCGAGGCTGTGAATCGGGGCGCCAGTGCCCGTGCGGAACCAGCCGCCGCGATCGCTGCCATCGCCGCTGTTAATCGCGCGTAGGCCTGGCGACGGCGTCCGCGTCGTGAACAGCACGCGTCCCTTCCCGACCCCCAGCAGGTGCTGCACCTCGATCCGCTCGTGCTCCCAGATGACGCCGCCGGTCCAGGGATCGAGCGCCAGCAGCAAATCGGAATCGGCAGGAGCCACATAGAGGCGGCCGTCCGCGAACACACAGGGATTGAGGTCGCGCGGACCGACGGATCGTGTTGCGTCCTCGGGATGAACCTGCCGGTAACGCATGCCCCAACTCTGCCGGCCTGTGACGGCATCGAGGGCGACGACTGCGCCGGAGTGCGTGCAGTAGAAGAGTTGGCCTCCGGCGAGCGTCAGGAGATGATGCCGATAGCGAACCTCGCCGGCCGGCAGTTCGGGAGTCGAACAGACGTCCCGTTTCCACTTCAGGGCCGGCGTCCCCCGGCCGGTGAGAGCGTAGCAGTGGATGGCCGTCGTCGTCTGATTCGACTCGAAACGGCTGACGGCGACATAGACCTGGCCATTGCCGGTCAGTGGAGTCCCCTCGAAAGCCGCGTTGTTCTTCGCCCCTTCGAGGAGAACCCGCCAGCGGACGCGATTGCCCTCGGCGTCGGGAACCAGATCGAGACAGACCAGGACACTCGCCCCCTCTCGGTTCCGCTCGCGCTCCTTGCGATCGCTTCGCAGTCCCTGGACGCCCAGACGCGCCAGGACGCAATCCTCGGCGGCAGTCAGTGTGTAGCGAAGGTCGAGGGGGACGGGCAGGTCCAGTTCCGGGGCCACGCCGTCAGTGAGCTTGACCGCGTCGCACCACACTTCGCGCTTGCCGGTCTTCACGTCGAATGCCCTGACAAAGCGCGCGTCGGCAAACAGCACCTTGTTGCCGGTCACGAGCGGACAGAATGCCAGGGAACGCGCGAAGTCGCTGGGCGTCTTCACTTCACGCGGCGGCCGCTCTCCAGGGGCTTTTTCGGAGACGAGAGGGAGCGTCAGATGGACGCCGTCGCGGACGAGGCGGTTCAGACTATCGGGCGTCAGAGCGTCCGCCGGGAGAAGGCGATTGCGCGTGGCAGCGCCGGCAAAGGTGGTCCAGTCGCGGGCGCTGAGAGGCGGCGTATCGCGTTCGCGCTGAGCGATTTCGGTCAGACGTTTCCAGTACACCTCTTTCGCGCCGGCGAGGTGTCCCTCGGCTTTCGGATGTCTCTTGCGAAAAGCGGCGAGGTCGGTGGTCCAACCCTCCGAGCGGTCGCCAGCGAACCAGCGGGTCAGGAGTTGCCGGGCCTCGATGGCTGGGCTGCGGGCGTCGGGATGATGATCGTTGAACAGACGCCACCACGAGTCGGCCCCCTCGAATTCGCCACGCTCGAAGGCGAGATCGCCGAGCAACTCAAGGGCGGAACCGGCCGACTCGCTGCAGAATGCCTCGTCAACGACGCGCTGAAGGACACGAGCGTCGCGTGCCGATTGTCCTTCTTCGAGCCACTTCCGCGCCTGACTGGCAACCCGGCGGCGATACTGGCGCAGGACGCCAGAGGGAAAGTGTGCGAGACGTGCCTGAACCGCGCGACGAACCTGAACGACCTGGGTGGATGTGAGGGCGGCAAGATCGTTGCCGGACGCGCCGTCCAGGGCGAGCAACTCGTCGAGGAGAGCGGTCCAGAGGGTCTCGTCGCCGGTCTTGCGAGCGGTCGCCTCCTTGGCGGCAAGCTCCTCGAAGCGGCGTCCGAGGGCCGCGATTTCGGCGGGAAAGATGGGCGCATCGTCGGCCCGAGCGTTGAAGCTCAAGAGCAGCAGCAGGACGATTGCGACGCCGCGATAGCGCTCGAACCGACGGATCACTGGGACTCCTCATCTGGGATGTCGCCGCTCGCGGCGAAGCCCTAACGACGTGATGGTTCGACGACGCGAAACAGAATAGGCGCCTCAGCGCGAAAGCCGAGGTCTTGCGTCCCCTGGCCGGCGTCGAACTTCAGCGTTGCCTCGCGTTTGCCCGACTCGCGCCCCGTCAGCCGCAAGGCGACGTATTCGAGCTTCACCCCGCTCAGCATGCCGGGCGGCGCAGCGATCACGCTTGCCTCCAGCCAGCGGGCGGCGTCCTTTTTCCCTGCCTCCATCAACTCGTCGCCGGTGACACTCAGCGGCGGCGTGACGCCTCCTTCGTTGTGGACCTTGACGAGAACGACGGTCGTTTTACCCCTCGTCAACACCGCCTCGCGGGGGCCGCGCGCCGCCTTGACCCGGCTCTCGGGATTGATGTGAACGCCAATGAGGCAGAGCGGATCGAGCAGCTCCTGCAATCGCTCCAGGGCGACTTCATCGTCCTTGCTGTCTTCCGCGAGCAGTGCGGTCCACTTCTTCGCGATCTCAGCAGGCAGAGTGTCCTGTTTCTTCAGCATCGCGAGCAGGACTCTGGAGCGAGTTCGGACGGCAGGCCAATCCGCGCCGCCGACGCGCGGCAGCGGCTCGGCCCCGCGCAGGCCCGAGACGGAGACCAGAAAGAAAAAGATGGGGAGACGATTCATGACATACCTCGCCTCAGCGAGCGGAACGCTGATACTATACTCGTCGGCGTGGAAAACCTGAAGCCAGTGAGTGACCTTTCTCCATGGAAGCAACTCCCGTCAGCCTGATCGAACGCCTCTGCCGTGCGTCGGATGTGCGGCAAGAAGATTGGGATCGTCTCGTCGCGCTGTACACCCCCCTGCTGTACTCGTGGGCCAGGCAGGGCGGGTTGCAGGATGCGGATGCGGCAGACCTGGTTCAGGACGTTTTGACGATCCTCGTTCGCGAGTTGCCTCGTTTTCGCTACGATCCCGCGCGTACCTTTCGCGGCTGGCTGCGGGCCGTGACGCTGAATCGCTGGCGCGAGCGTCGTCGCCGTCGCCAGCCGCAATCGCTGCCCCTCGACAGCCCGCAATTGGCCGAACAGGAGCAGCCCGACAACCTCTCGGTTTTCGAGGAGGACGAATATCGCCGCTACATCGCCCGGCGGGCGTTGGCGTTGATGCAGGAACAGTTTCAGACGCACACCTGGCGCGCGTGCTGGGAGACGGTCGTCCATGGTCGCAAAGCCGGAGAGGTCGCCGCCGAGTTGGGCGTCAGTCTCGACGTGGTCTATACCTCGACTTCACGTGTGCTGCGTCGGCTGCGCGAGGAACTGAGGGGACTGCTTGATTGAGCCTCAGGGCAATACTTCAACGGTGAGTCCTGGAAATCGAGCGAGCCGGGTGTCGTTGGTCAGGAATCCTTGACAGCCGGATTCGACCGCCGCAGCGAGAGGAATCGAGTCAGTGTCTTGAAACGATACTGGCCGCGAATCAATGTTGCCCGGTCACGGACGGGTGTGGTGAGCAGGACAATAGGTTCGACATTATTCACGAAAAAACGATCGAACTCGGCGAGGGAGAGACAAGTCTCCGGCTGCGAGAGGTTTTCCTCTGCACTCCAAACGAGTCAGATAACTCACGACGAGCCTGTCTCCTGCCGCTAGAGCCGCAGCCAGACGGTTCACCGCTCGGAGATGAAACCCAGGTACTTGCTCGATGGCAGGGATCACGATGCAGGAATCGAGGTAGATCAGCACAGGCGTCACTCTCTCGTCTTGTGGGCTGCTTCCTGGGTCTGTTCGAGGACCCGTTGATGTTCCTCCCATTCCTCCCGATATGCTTCGAGTTCCCTATCGATCTCTTCTTTGGGGCGCGGAACATGTCCTCGCTCCTTCTGGTTTGCCCACATTTCCTTCATGGACGCAAGGAAATGCTCCGCGGCAGCCTCCTGACTCATCAAGATTACATGCACCCGACCGGGTGGTAGATTGGGTTTGGCGTCAAGGAGGAGGGAGCCATCCGCTTGCAGGGTGCCTTCGAGTTCGATTGTCGTTGGTATCATGGAGGTGCTCACTTTCCCCCCTTTGGGACAGTGGCGGTGAAAATCCTGCTTACCGCAGGTGGCAATAATTCAGCATACACAATCTTCATTCGCTGTGTCAGGATGCGTTCTCGTCGCGCATAGTTCCCTTGAGAGCTTTCCCGCGACGAATGGAGGACGCCATGATTCCGACCTGCACCTGCCCGCCGTC
>JBBRIK010000204.1:0-7482 GCA_038221045.1 Gemmatales bacterium | reverse complement strand
CGAAGCCCGGCGGCTACGACCGTCTGCACCAGACGTTCGCCCAGGCCACCCGGCAGAATCCGCCGGCGGACCAGCGGCCTCCCGATAGCACCATGAGCGGCAAATCGACCGGCACCCTGTACCGCGAGGTACTCCGGCTCTGGGATACCATCGCGTTCATGAAACCGGACGGGACGCGCATTCACTACTCGGCCGTCATCGAGACGGAAGTCGGCAACATCGCGCTCGATCTCGACGACGAACACGCGCCCAATCACGTCCGCAACTTCATCGCCCTGAGCAGGGCCGGCTTCTACGACGGCCTGATCTTCGACACGATCCATCAGGAGGAAGTCGATGCCAGCGCGGGATCGCGCTACGAGGAAATCGAGGCAGGCTGTCCATTAGGGACGGGCGATCCAAACGCCAACAGCATCGGCTACTGGCTCAACCCCGAGATTGCGGAGGGCGTCAGCCACGAAGTCGGTGCGGTTGGCGCCTGTCGCGGCTTCGAGAAGGACACGGCCGCCTGCAAGTTCTACGTCACGCTCTGCAAGGCCCCGTATCTCGATGGCAACTATACGATCTTCGGCAAGGTGACGAACGGCATGGACGTGGCCCGCAAGGTGTTCTTGAGGCCGGTCATGCTGGAGGATGCGGACGTCGATGGGGCGCGCAAACCGCTGAAGCCCGTCGGCATCCGCAAGGTCACGATTCAGACGCGCTGACTGTCTGCCGCTTGCGGCTTAGCGGCTCGTTGTCAAAACCGCTAAGCCGCGAGCGGCAAAACAAGAGGAGATTTCGCCTCGTCATCTGCGATGAGGGCATCTACAATACAACTTATCTTTCGAGTCACCCAACCCGCGGTAAGAGCCGGGAGGGGACCCACGCGAAGAGGACCTCCGAACCAGGTCAGGCCGGAAGGTGCAGCCTTAAGGTACGTTCTCTTGCGCAGTGGATGTTCCTCTCTCGGTTCTTGCCGCGGCTTCCTTTCTTCGCCGCTATCCACCCCCGAACCGCTCGCTGCTTAGCGATCGCATCGAACCGCGCTAAGCCGCCGGCGGCTCAGTCAGCGCGAGCCACGGATCATGGCCAAGCAGAAATCTTCTTCTCCCCCTCCTGTCGTTGACGAAGCCCCTGTCGCCTCCGAAGGCTACACGGTGCTGGCGCGCCGCTATCGGCCCCAGGGATTCCCTCAACTCGTCGGACAGGAACACGTCGCCCGCTCGCTCGAGAACGCCCTCAAAAGCCAGCGCGTCGCCCATGCCTACCTGTTCACCGGCGCGCGCGGGGTCGGCAAGACCTCGACGGCCCGCATTCTCGCGAAGTGCCTCAACTGCGAGAAGGGGCCGACCATCACCCCCTGCGATCAGTGCAGCCTGTGCAAGAGCATCGCTTCCGGCGAGGACGTCGATGTTCTGGAGATCGACGGCGCCAGCAACAACGGCGTCGAGAAGGTGCGCGAGATTCGCGGCAACGTGCAGTATCGCCCGAGCCGGGCGCGCTACAAGATCTACATCATCGACGAAGTTCACATGCTCTCGGTCGCGGCGTTCAATGCCCTCCTCAAGACGCTCGAAGAGCCGCCCGCGCACGTCCAGTTCATCTTCGCGACGACCGAGGTGCAGAAGATCCCGGTGACGATCCTGTCGCGCTGCCAGCGGTTCGACTTCGCGGGCATCGCCGTGACGCAAATCGTCGAGCGCCTGCGCGACATCGTCCAGCGCGAAGGGATGCAGGCCGACGAGGAGGCCCTCGAAATGATCGCCCGCCGGGCCGGCGGCTCGATGCGCGACGCCCAATCGCTGCTCGATCAACTCCTCGCGTTCGGCAGCGAACGGCTGACCGCCGATCAGGTCCATACCTTGCTCGGCACGGCGGGAGACGATCGCGTCGCGGAGTTGGCCTCCGCCGTTCTGACGCGCGATCCGAAGCGAGCCGTCGAATTGCTCGCGGACATGGCCCAGAAGACGCTGCAGCCCGGCGAACTGCTCGATCAATTGATGGCCTACTGGCGCGATCTGATGGTGACCCATGTCGCGGCCGCCGAGGCGAAGGACCTGAGCGTCCCTTCCCGGCATCGCGAGACGCTTCAGAAGCAGGCGTCGGCCCTGTCGCTCGACACCATTCTCGCCGGCCTCGAAGTGCTGAACAGCGCTCGCGCCCGGCTGCGCGTCACTAGCAACGGCCGCTTGCTCGTCGAAATGGCCCTGGTTCGCCTGTGCTGTCTCGAAAACTTGACGGCCGTCAGCCAGTTGGCTCAACTCATCAGCCAGGGTGGGACCGCAAACACGTCCGGCTCTCCCGCTGCCGCAGCCCGGCCTGTCGCGCCGCCTGAAGGCATAAAAAAAAAGTTGAGCGAGCCCCCTCCCAACGGTGAACCCAACTCTCCCCTGACTCTCGACGCGGCGAGCCTGGCGCACGTTTGGCCGCGCATCCTGCAAAATATGCCCCATCTTCTCGCCAGTCAGTTGAAAAGATGCGACCTCCCTGCAATTTCTGGACCAAACACTCTGGTACTTCGCTTTCCCGTGGCGTATAATGCCGAGAGAGAGTTCTGTTCGCAGCCCGATCGGCTGATCCGAATCGAGTCCGACCTGGGCAAGATCACGGGTCAGAACTGGAAACTGCGAGCTGAAACGAGCCTGAATGGCGCGACGGAGGTGCAGCCCACTCCGGCGGCGGCTCCGGAGGCCGAGAACGGCCTGGTGAAAGCCCGGCGGCTACGCGAGGAAGTGGAGCAGGTTCCGCTCATCAAGCGAGCGGTGGAAGTCCTCGGCGCCCAGGTGGTTCGAGTGGACGACGATTTCAACAGTCTCCCGGCGGCGGCCCCATCGGCAGTTCGTCCGGAGGCGGACCTGGAGAGCGATGAGGGAGAGGAGACGTGACGCGATGTTCGGAAAACTGGGACAGTTCGCGAGTTTGCTCGGCAACATGCCGCGTCTCAAGGAAGAGATGCAGAAGTTCCAGGAGAACCTCGGCCAGATCGTTGCTGAGGGCGATGCCGGCGCTGGGGCCGTGAAGGTCCGCGTCAACGGACGCATGGAGATCTTGGGTTGTCAGCTGCTCGACACCGCGATGGTCGGCGGGGATCGCGAGTTGCTCGAGGATTTGATCAAAGCAGCGACGAATCAGGCGTTGCAGAAGGTTCGGCAGCAGTTTGCGGAAGAATATGCCAAGATGTTTGCAGGTCTGGGGTTGCCGCCGGGGATGGGCATGGGTATGCCCGGTCTGATGTGAATCGCGAGGGAGAGACGGCGTGAGCGCGGAGGCGGCCGGAGTCATCGGCAGACTGATTGAGGAACTGAACAAGTTGCCCGGCATCGGTCCCAAGACGGCCGAGCGGCTGACTCACTTCCTGCTCGCCGCTCCGAGGACGGAAGTCCTCGCTCTGGCCGAGGCGCTGCGCGACGTCAAGGAGAAGATTCGCCGCTGCGATCAATGCTGCAACCTGACGGAGCGTCTGGTGTGCGAGCTTTGTTCGGATCCGCGCCGCGACGGCTCGATCATCTGTGTCGTCGAGCAGCCGCGCGATCTGTCGGCCCTGGAGCGCAGCAGCAGTTATCGTGGCCTTTACCACGTCCTGCACGGCCGGCTGGCACCGCTCGACAATGTTGGACCCGAGCAATTGACCATCGACCGATTGCTGCGGCGGGTGCAGGGCGGCGTCGTGAAGGAAGTCATCATGGCGACGAATCCGACGCTGGAGGGAGACGGGACCGCGCTCTACCTCAGCAGCTTGCTGGCGTCGTCAGGGGTGCGCCTGACGAAACTGGCGCGCGGGCTGCCCTCGGGATCGGTCCTGGAATTCGCAAACAATCAGATGCTCGCCGACGCCCTGGAAGGAAGGCGAGTGTTTTGAAAATTGCCAGTTGCCAGTTGCCAGTTGCCAGTTGTTGGAGAGGACGGCCCCATTACCATCGGTTCGCGAATGAACTCTTAATCACAACTGGCAACTGGCAACTGGCAACTGGCTGAAGAAGGGGGAACAGACCATGCAAATGGAGATGCGGGCGTATCAGAAGCAGGCGCAGGTGCAGATCCTGACGCCGCGGATGATCCAGTCCATGGAAATCCTGCAGTTGCCCATCATGTCGCTGATGGACCGTCTCCAGGCTGAAATGGAAAAGAACCCCGTTCTCGAATTGCGCGAGGCCAGCGACGATGGGCCGGGGCCTGAGACCGACTTCAAGGGGACTGACTCGTTGCCGCCGGAGAAGACGGCCGACCCCGAACGCGATGAGTTGATTATTGACGGCACCTCCGGCGAACTCGATTTCGATCGCCTCGACGCCTTGAGCCGGGATTATGGCGACTTCTTGAGCGAGGAACATCGTCCGTCGCGCAGCGGCTCCGATGAGGAAGGCGACCGCAAATACGACGCCATGCAGAACATGGCCTCGCGTCCCAAATCCTTGCGCGAGCATCTGGAAGATCAGATCCCCTTCCTCGAGGCGACGCCCGAACAGGAACGTCTCATACGGTTCCTTATCAATTCCTACATAGACAGGACCGGCTACCTCGGCACCCGCGTTGTCACGCAAAAGAAGAAGAAGCCGAAGAAGGAGCCTGCGCCCGGCAAGAAGGCGCGCAAGGAGAAGGAACCCGAGCAGCGCGAGGAGACGTTCCTCACCATCACGCTCGATGAGATCGCGCTCAGTTTCGATGAACCCGTCACGGCCGAGCAGGTCGAAGAAGTCCTGCACATGATCCAGCAGTTGGACCCGCCGGGCGTCGGCGCACGCGATCTGAAAGAGTGTCTGCTCTTGCAGGTGACGGATGAGACGCCGGACGCCGAGTTGGTTCGCGCGCTGATCCGCGATCATCTGGAGGACATCCAGCACAATCGCCTCATGGTGATCCAGAAGGCGACGCATTGCGACCTCGATGAGATTCAGGAAGCGATCGATTCGTTGAAACATCTGAACCCGAAGCCGGGCATGTCGTTCGCCGTCGATACGAACCGCTACATCGCTCCCGACATCGCGGTCGAACGGAATGATGATGGCGGCTACGACATCCGCCTGCTCGACGACTGGATCCCCGAAATCCACCTGAGCCGGCGCTACGTCGAGATGGCTAAGAACCGGCAGGCCGACAAGACGACGCGCGAGTTCCTCAAGCGCAAGATCCAGGACGCCCTCTGGCTCCGCGAGTCGATCGAGCAGCGGCGGGCAACGCTCGAAAAGGTGACGCGAGCCATCATCGAGCATCAGAAGGCGTTCCTCGACAAGGGGCCGGAGTTTATCCAGCCCCTGAAGATGCAGCAGATCGCCGAGCAGGTCGAGGTCCACGTCACCACGGTGTCGCGGGCGGTCGATGACAAGTGGGTGCAGACGCCGCGCGGCGTGTTTCCGCTGAAGCGTTTCTTCGGCGGGGCGTCCAAGACCGAGAGCGGCGGCGAAATCGCCTGGGAGCGCATCAAGCAATTGCTGCTCGAGATGATCCACGGCGAGGACAAGAGCAACCCGCTCTCCGACGAGGAGATCGTCGAGAAGTTCACGGCCGCTGGCATGAAGGTCGCCCGCCGCACGGTGACGAAGTATCGCAAGATGCTCAACATCCCGTCTTCTCGAGAGCGCAGGGACTGGACGCTGCCCGCGACGAACGGGGTGGCGCACAATGGCCCGGTCGAGCCGGAACTGAACGGCGTGAGCGACGTGATGATCCCCGCCGGCCCTGCTAACGAGGTGGAGGGCGAGGGCGAGGGCGAGGAGGCGAGCGAGTGAGCAAGAAGGAGGAGGCCGACTCGCTGGTGGAGGAGTTGCGCCGCCAGGAAGAGAAGATCTTCCAGGGCGGCGGTCCCGAGGCGATACGCCGTCAGCACGGCAAGAAGCGCCTCACGGCTCGCGAACGGATCACCCGTCTGATCGATCCCGGCTCGACGTTCTTCGAGTTGGGCCTGTGGGCAGCGTGGGGCATGTATGGCGACTGGGGCGGAGCGCCATCCGCGGGCGTCGTCACCGGCGTCGCCTCCATCGAACATCGGCAGGTGATGATCGTGGCCAACGACGCCACGGTGAAGGCCGGGGCCTTCTTCCCGATGACCTGCAAGAAAGTCCTTCGCGCCCAGCGCATCGCTCTTGAGAATCACCTTCCCCTCGCTTACCTCGTCGATAGCGCCGGCGTCTTCCTTCCTCTTCAGGACGAGGTCTTTCCCGACGAGGACGACTTCGGCCGCATCTTCCGCAACAACGCCGTTCTCTCCGCCGCCGGCATTCCGCAGTATGCCGCCATCCTCGGCAACTGCGTCGCGGGCGGCGGCTACCTGCCCGTCCTGTGCGACAAGCTCCTGATGACGGAGGGCAGCGGACTCTATCTCGCCGGTCCCGCCTTGGTGAAAGCCGCTATCGGCCAGGTCGTCGAATCCGAAGACCTCGGCGGCGCGGCCATGCACTCCGCCATCTCCGGCACCGTCGATTTCCGCGAGAAGGACGATCCCGAATGTCTCACGCGCCTGCGCCGCCTCATCGGCATGCTGCCCCAGCAGCCCGCCCGCGTCGATTCGGGCCGGCCCGCGAGCCTGCCGCCGGCGAACGTCCTGCGCCAGTTCGCCGCTCAGCCGCGCCAGGAGTTCGACATCCGGGAGTTGCTGACGTGGATCCTCGACGTCGGCGTCTTCGACGAGTACAAGGCGGAGTACGGGCAGACGCTGGTGTGCGGCAATGGCCGGCTCGGCGGCGTTCCGGTCGGCATCGTCGCCAATCAGCGCAAGCGCTGTCGTCCCGCGGACGGGCCGATACAGTTTGGCGGGGTGATCTACGTCGATAGCGCGGACAAGGCGGCGCGCTTCATCATGACGTGCAATCAGGAGCGAATGCCGATCCTGTTCTTGCAGGACGTCAACGGCTTCATGGTGGGCCGCGATTCCGAGCATGCGGGGATCATCCGCGCCGGCGCGAAGCTGGTGAACGTGATCGCCAACAGCGTCGTGCCGAAAATCACGCTGATCCTCGGCGGCTCGTTCGGCGCGGGCAACTATGCGCTGTGCGGCAAAGCGTTCGATCCGCGTTTCATCATGGCCTGGCCGACCGCGCGCTACGCAGTCATGGGAGGCGAGCAGGCGTCCAACGTGCTGCTGGACATTCAGATATCGGCCTTGAGGCGCGCGGGGCACGAACCGGACGCGGTGGAACTGGAGGAGTTGAAGAAGAAGGTGGAGGCAAGTTATCGCGAGCAGACGGATGTTCGCTATGCGGCGGCTCGACTCTGGGTGGACAAAATCACGACGCCAGAGCAAACTAGGGCGGACCTGTTGACGGCCCTCGCGGTCGCGACGCGCCACGATGACGGCCGGCCCTTCCGAACGGGCGTGTTGCAGGTCTAGTCTTCTCCCCTCGCCCCTATCCTGGGGAGAGGGGTTGGGGGGTGTTTACGTTTCGCGCTCCTCCCCACACCCCCAACCCCACACCCCAGGATAGGGGCGAGGGGAGCAAGACAGCGAAACGTTACCAACACTTTCGATTATAGTACGTAGTCGCTCAAATTGTACCCCAGCCCCAG
>JBBRIK010000203.1:0-7516 GCA_038221045.1 Gemmatales bacterium | reverse complement strand
GATGTAGATGGCCGCAGGTACGAGCAGAAACAGCCCGACCATCAGGACGTTGACATACTGAAAGCGGAGCTTGACCTCATCGATATGTTCGACGAAGTCCTCGGTGACGCCCAGTTCTCGCAGCAGCCAGGTCATCCCCGCCCCCGTGTCCGCCCGGCCCTGAAGGACCGGGCTATCTGCCGAAGCCCCCTGAAGGGGGCTGGACGCGTGTCTTCAGCCCCCTTCAGGGGGCTTTTGCTTGTAGCCCGGTCCTTCAGGGCCGGGTTACTTCTCCGTCAATCGCTTGAAGTAGTCCTCGATGAAGGGTCCATACCCTTCCGGCCCCTGCTCGCGCAGCCCTTGCAGCAATTCCTCGCGGACGCGCGGCGGTAACTTGAGGAGGATCGCCCGCGCATCGGGCGGCAGCTTGGCCAACTCGGAATCGCTGGCCTTGCCTGTCGGCGATCCGGTCATGTTACCCGTCGTCGCCGGTGAGGGCGTCGGCGGCCTCGGGCTTGGCTGCTGTCCCTGAGCCTGTCCCTGCGGCGGGCCTTGCTTCATGCGCTGAGCCATCGCCATCGCCTGCTGCATGGCCGGCGACTGAAGCATGCGCTGCAACTGCTCCATCGCACTCTCGCCCTCGCCCTCCTGCCCCGGCTTCGGCGGACCGCTCTTGCTCTTCGATCCCTGCATCGAACGCTGCATCTGGTTCATCATTTGTTGCAGGCTCTGCTCGTCGGATTTCAGGCTCTTCTGGGCCGCTTGCAGATCCTGCTGCTTCTGGTCCTGACGGTCGCGCAGATCGTTGCGCTTCGCCTCGGCATCGTCCTTCTCGCCCGGCTTCTTCTTGACGGGCCGTTCCTTCTTCTTGAAGCGATCGTCCGGCTTGACCTTGTCGCCGCTCAGCGCCGGCTGATACAGCGGCTCGTCTTCTTCTTTCTCGTCTTTCTTGTCGTCCTTCTTCTTGTCCTTCGAGGCGACGGCGTCTTTCTTGTCGTCCTTCTTCTTGTCCTTCTGGCCGGGCAGAGGCTCGTCGGTGTCCTCCTCCTTGGGCGGGACCTTGACCTCCTTGCCGTCCGGCGTGTAGGGCGAATCGGGGAATTCCGGCGGCTTCTTGCGCGGCTTGAGCTTCTTGTCGGCGTCGAGAAGGTTCTTGGCGTCGGCCAGTAGTTTCTCCAACTCTTTGTCGAGGTCGGCCTGCTCCTTCGCGGCCTTGTCGGGGTCCATGCCCTCTTCGGTTCGCTGAGCGAGGTCCGCCTGACGGGCCTGCATCTGGCCGAGCTTCTCACGCAACTTCGCCAGGTAGTCCGCCAACTCCTTCAGCTCGCGGGCCGACAACTCGCCCGACTGCTCCATCATCTTCCGTTGCAATTCCTCGAGCGCCTTGCGAATGTCGTCGGGGATCTTCTTGCGCGCCTCGGCGAGGGCATCCATCCGCTTCCGCATCGCCTCCAACTCCTTGTCGAGACGATCGCCCCGCGCCTTGAGGTCCTTCAGATCGGGAACGCCCTTCTTCGGGTCCGCTCCCTGTTGCAGTTTCGCGGCCAGGTCCTGCATCGCCTGGGCCGCCATCTGCTGGAACGACTTCTGAGCGGCCTCCATCTGGGCGGCGACTTCCGGCGGCAGCATGGCCAGGTTCTTCGCCTGCTCGTTGCTCTTCGCCAGATCGTTCGCCAATTCCTGGGCCTTCTGGCCCGTCTGCCCCTCCTGCTGTCCCAGTTTGGCGAGTTCGGCTTGCAGCGCGGCCAATTGCTTCGCCGCTTCGGGATCAATCTTCGGCGGCATGGGCGGCTTGTCCGGACTGCTCGGCGTTGCCGGCTTTGTCGCTGCCTGGGCGTCGATCGCTCGCAGTTTCTCCACGAGTGCGGCGTTCTGCGTGTCCAGCTTTTGGATCGCCTCTTGCACCTTCTTCTGCTGTGCAATCAGGTCGGCCAGCCGCTGATTGAAGGGGTCCTGTGACTTCTCGAAATTGGCGAACTGTTGATCGGCCGCGTTCGGATCGGCGCTGAGTGTCACGAGGAATTCGCGCGTGCGGGCCGTCTGTCCCTTGCGGTCCCTGGCCTCGATCAGATAGCGCAGTTGCGCACCCAGAGGCAACTGTCCTGCCTCGGTCAACGAGGCAACGATCGAGTGCGAACGTTCCGGCTTCGGATAGCTTTCGAGGATGCGTTTCTGGTAATCGCTCACGGCATCGCGGCGAGACAGAATGCTGACCTCGGCCAACCCGTAATCGTCGAAGGCGGCGATGGTCAGCGGTGGTGTGCCGGCCTTCGAGAGAACGAGGTCGGTGCCGGGCCGTTCGAGGACCACCTGGGGTGGCTGATCCACAATCGAGGTGAAGCGCAGTTCCTTCATCGGCTTACTGGGATGTCCTTGCTCCGAGCGCAGTTCCGCTCGGAACAATCCCTGCCCCTTGAGCGGAAAGCGTCCGCTCCAGAGATCGTCGCCCACCTGTTTCATGGCGAAGGGCTGCTCGACGATGAGCGCCGGCTCTTCCTTGCGAACAGAGCCGGCCCTGCTCCAGAACGCATTGCCGCCGGCCACCTTGAAGGCGAGACCGCGCAGCGTCTTGCCTTCGAGTCCGACCGCGGCGGCGGGAACGTCGAGGCGTATCCATCCTCCTGCTTCCGGCAGCGCTCCGAGGGCACGGCGAGCGGGCGAGTTGAGCTTGCCCTCGCGGAAAAGATCCTCGCCCCAGAATGCGCCGCCGCTCCAGGTGCTGTCGCCGGTGTCCCATTGAAGGAAGACTGCTTTCGCCGCTCCGCTCTTCGGCAGGTAGACGTACGCGAACAGGTGATCGCCACTCTGAACGATCTGGCCGATAGGATCGCCCTGGAACCAGTGGCTCTGCGGTCCATGTCCGAGTTGGCCTCCTTGGCGCACTTGTTCCCAGGTGCCTTCCGCGCCGGCTCCCGTCGGCGGTTTGTCATCGAACCAGACGCGCTCGACCTGCTCTTTCGGCGGAATCTGTCGGGTGCCGGGCTTGAGCAATTGCACTTCACCCCGCGCGACCTCGCCGTGCGAGCGAACGATGACCTCGACCTCGCCGCCCTCCGGTCCGGCCACTTCCGTCGTCTGCGCGGGATTGGGGCGCGGCTCGCTGATACCCATGTACGACGGCATCCAGACGGCCGTATCGACGCTGGCGATGACGGGCCGATCGACGAGGCGGATGCGGTATTCCTGGCTCCACGTTCGGCCGCCGACGACGCGATAGCGGAAGCCCGTCTCATAGCCGGTGCCAAGGCTGCCGGTGTCGAGCGAGCAAGTCCACAGCGTCGGCTGGCTTTTTTCCGGCTTCAACTCGAACGTCATTGGCTTACTGCCCCGCTCGCCTTGCAACTCGACGGACAGCGATTCGGGGATGTCTTGCGAGACGATGGCCGCGCTGAGGATGATTGGCTCCTGGCGCAGAACGCCGGCGTTGCCGGGAGTGACGTCGTAGGCGACAGTCGAGGCGGGCGGAATGTCGGCGAAGGGTGACGCGATGCGTGCCAGCGCCGTGGGAAGACGGTCGCCGAATGCCAGCCAGGCCATGACGAAGAGGACGGAGCCGGCGACGGCGAGATAGCCGGCCCGGCGCAACCGCAGCAGATCGAGGACGCGCCAGGCGCGAAAGCCTCGAACGCGATCGAGCGCCTCGGTCAGCAGCCGTCGATAGAAGGCGGACGAAGTGATGCGTGCGCCGTTGGTCCTTTGCAGATCGATACACGAGACAAGGCGATTGTGGATGCCGGGCAGGTGCTGTTCGATGCGGCGCGCGACGTTGCCGTCGCCGAGTCGTCGCAGCAGCGGCAGGACGACGCCGGCGAGAAAGGCCGCGCCGGCGGGGATGACGATCAGGAGCAGAGCCGTCAGACGCAGGATCGGCGACAGCGGCAGAGCGAGATCGAGAAGAGCGGCGCTGGCGGTGACGCCGAGGAAGAGTCCCGCTGTCCAGCCGAGTCCGGTGAGGAGCCAGGAGGAGCGGAGCAGCAGCCGGGTGCGCCGGAGCAGACGATACAGGGGCCGAGTGTCCGGCAGGCTGGGAGCAACTTCCGCGGACATGAGATCCTCCATCATGGAAGGAGCGCGAGGCGAGGCGAGCAGTTCGGCGTCGGCCCTTGGGGGAGGAGCGGGCGCAAGCCGTGCAGGTTGTGTGTATTAGACGGGACAGCGGAGGGGTTGTCAATGAAGCGTCTGTCTTCGAGGATGGAACCCTCGTCTCATCATGGATGGCACGCAAATTGCCTTCCCATCAACTCACATTGTTTGAAAAGTTCGTTTCACCAATCCAGGAGTCACAACGATGCGCGAATCAATGACTTTTCCCCGCACCCGTCAGGGACTGCGAGACCTCGATGGGATCGACGGCAGCATTCTCCCCATCAGCGGCGGGGCAGCCCCGTCCCCCGTGAACGTCGGCTCCTCGGAGCGTCTGGCGTCATCTATCGGCGGCGGGATGCTGGCGCTCTATGGTCTCAGCCGCGGCACACTGGCGGGTCTCGCCCTGGCCATCGCCGGCGGCTGTCTGATCAACCGTGGCATGACGGGACAGTGCCAGCTCTATCGGGCGATGGGCGTCAACACCGCGGGAGCGTCCGAGACGTCCGACGAGTTCATCTACCGAACGAAGTGAAGGAGAAACCATGACGACCGATGCTGCCTCGGAAGGGCGGGAACCGGCGCGCGAGGAGATCGACAAGCTGAGCGGACCCGTGCTGCTGGAGTTCGGGGCGTCGTGGTGAGGCCACTGCATCAGCCTGGCGTCGCCGTTGGCGACGCTGCTGGCTGCGTACCCGGCCGTGCGGCACATCAAGATCGAAGACGGCAAGGGAAAGCCGCTGGGCCGGTCGTTCCGGGTCAAGCTCTGGCCGACGTTCGTCTTCATGAAGGACGGCCAGGTGAGGGAGCAACTCGTGCGGCCCGACATCGAGGCTATCCGGCAAGGACTGGAAGGACTGTAGCTGGGAAATGCCTTGAAACGCGGAGTGAAATTTCACTCCGCGTTTCAAGTGATCTCGCACTCTCTAGTGCAGGATCTTCGTGACGGTGCCAGAGCCGACGGTGTGGCCGCCCTCGCGAATAGCGAAGCGCAGGCCCTCGTCCATCGCGATCGGCTTCTCCGCGATCAGCCCCACTTCCAGATCGACCACATCGCCCGGCATGCCCATCTCCACGCCCGCGGGAAGATTGACGGAGCCGGTCACGTCGGTCGTGCGGAAGTAGAACTGCGGCCGATAACCCGTGAAGATCGGCGTGTGACGGCCTCCCTCCTCACGACTCAGCAGATACACCGACGCCCGAAACGTGTCGTGCGGCGTGATCGAGCCGGGCCGCGCCAGCACCTGGCCGCGTTCGATCTCGTTCCGCTCGACGCCGCGCAGCAACACGCCGACGTTGTCGCCGGCGAGGCCCTCTTCGAGAACGTGCTTGAACGTCTCGACGCTGACAGCCACGCTCTTGCGCGTCTGCCGTGCCAGGCCGACGATCTCCACGCCGTCGGCTGGACGAACCCGGCCACGCTCGATGCGGCCCGTCACCACCGTGCCGCATCCCCTGACACTGAACACATTCTCGACGGACATCAGGAACGGCTAGTCCTCATTCCGCACGGGAGTGGGGATGTAGGTGTCCAGAGCGTCCATCAGTTCGTCGATGCAGTGGCAGGCCGCGTCGTCGGTGCCGTGCGACCGCAGCGCCGCCAGGGCATTGCCCCGGACGAACGGCATGTCGTCGCCGGGGAACTCGTAGCGGATCAGCAGTTCGCGCAGTTCCAGTTCGACGAGGTCGAGCAGTTCGGCGTCATCGACCCTATCGACCTTGTTGAGGAAGACGACGAGTTGCGGTACGCCGACCTGGCGCGCGAGCAGGATGTGTTCGCGCGTCTGCGGCATGGCCCCATCGTCGGCCGCGACGACGAGGATGGCCCCATCCATCTGCGCCGCCCCTGTGATCATGTTCTTGATGTAATCCGCATGACCGGGGCAGTCGATGTGGGCGTAGTGCCGGTTCGCCGACTCGTACTCGACATGGCTGGCGACGATGGTCACGATCTTGGAGGCATCGCGGATAATGCCTCCTTTGGCGATGCCGTCGTAGGTCATGACCGTGCCGCCGAAGCGATGCGACTGGCGGGCGCTGATGGCGGCGGTGAGCGTCGTCTTGCCGTGGTCGATGTGTCCGATGGTGCCGACGTTGACGTGCGGCTTGGTGCGGGTGAAGATGTCCTTGGCCATGATGGCTCCCTGAGAGGTCCCCCTTCCGAAGTAACCAGTCCTGGCGGCCAAGCCCCAAGGCTGGCCGCTGGACTGGAGTGAACGCAATGCTCGAACGCATGGACACCTGCGAACGAGTGAAAGTTCACGGAGACCTCGGCGGGAAAGGAACAACACGATGACGGTCGTAGAATGGGCCGCGGGGACGAGGCTTCCAGGTTGGGGATGTTCACGTCTCGTAGGAGGAACGATTATGGCCCTTGTGGATCCGGTGAAAATCTACGTTGGCACCTCAAATGTCCAGGCCCAGATGATCTGTCGTCTGCTGGAAGCGTCCGGCGTCGAAGCGTTCGCCAGCGAGGACTGCTCCCCTTATGGACTCTGGCTTGGCGGGACGGTCGCCGGCGTATTCGATGCTGGAGTCTTTGTCAGCCGCGCGGACGCCGACCGAGCGATAGCGATCATTCGTGAACAGGAGCGGTTGGAGATTGAACGCTCCCGTTCGCGCGGTGCGGAACTGGAGACAACTTGCGAGGAATGTGGCCAGTCGATCACCTTCCCCGCGGCCCAGCGCGGCACGGTGCAGGATTGCCCGCATTGCGGAGCTTTTCTCGACGTGGGAGGTACGGAACCATCCGGCGACTGGGATGAGAGCGAGGACCAAGAGGACAACGAGGAAACGACAGAGTAGGACGCTTCCGTGGCACTTTGCCCCACATCGCCGACATCCGCGGCCCCTCTCCTATCCAGGTGCCAGGCAGATGCCGAACTGTTCGGACTCGAAGAACATTGGAGCGATTGGTCTGTTTGGGTCCGCGAAGAGGAATCCTCGCTTATTCAAATCTTTTCTGGGGCCTGGCTCGGTTATCATGAGGCCAGCTTTCGTTGCATTGCGCGTGCGCCACACACACCCCTGGAGCGAATTTCCGTCCGGGGTGCGCGCCTAAGTAGAGTTAATTGGCCGCCGCATTCGACAGGCAGATGATTGCGACCTCGCACAGTAGAACTTGAACTCCCGCTTCCGCATCCGAGGGAGGGCGTGACCGACGCCTGAGCGCCCTGGAGAACGATTTTGCGGACGTCGAGGACAACGCCGTCGAGCCGCCCGTCCCTCCCGGCTTGAACGAACTTACGCCCGCTCGGGTGAAGCTGCTCGCATTCCTGCGGATCAGCGATTCCCTTCTCCGGGCCGCTGCGGCGGAGGCCCGACGACGGGCAGCCCGCGGCGACTAGCCCTAAGCCGAGGTGGATCTGCTGATTGAAACGAAGAAGCCGAGGGAGTACGATCAGGTCGTGGTACTGCTGGCAGACCTTGCCGCCCTTGCCAGGCAGAAGGGTCA
>JBBRIK010000202.1:0-7531 GCA_038221045.1 Gemmatales bacterium | reverse complement strand
ACTCGTAAATCTGCACGATGTTCGGATGATGAAGCCGCGCCGCCGTCTCCGCCTCGGTGCGGAAACGGGCCGAAACGTCTTCGCACGGCGTGCGAATCAGCTTCAGCGCGACGATACGATTGAGCTTCGTCTGTCGCGCCTTGTAGACGATGCCCATGCCGCCCCGCCCCAGCTCGCCCAGGATCTCGTAACCCGGCACCAAAGGGTTCTCGGAAGACGAGGCCAGGAGCCTGATGCCAGGCACGGCAGCGATCGTCGATTGGACCGAACCGTTCCCCGCCTCAGCCGGAGTGGACCGCAGCGACGGCGACTCCAGCAGGCGATGCACAGCGAACTGGCGACGCAGCGCGGCCTCGAGATGGGGAAAGCGGCGCAGGTACTCCTCCGCTTCCGGCGACTCGCCCAGCTCATCGCGCACCACAACCTCGCTGTAGATCAGGTCGAGCACGGCGTCGGCGTCGGCGCGCAGATCGGGGGCGGCTTCGAGATAGCTTTCGACGAGCCGGCGCTCGCCGTGGTGCCAGCGCTCGATCTGATCGGCGCGGAGCGATTCCAGAACGCGCTCGCGACAGCGGTCGGCAACTTCAGGCATGGTCAATCCTCCAATCCCAGGCGGAGGGAGACGCGGTCGAGCGCCCGGGTCAGTTTCTTGCGTAGGGCGTCGGGGGTGGCGCCGCGCTCGGCGGCGATGTCCGGCCAGTCGCGGCCGAGTGCTCGCTGATCGGCCAGCTCGCGCTCGTCATCGGTCAGTTCCCGTCGGACCTGCTCCAGCAGCTCACGGCCGACGGCGACCTGACTCGGACCGGGGGCCGGGTCGGCGACGGTGGCCAGACCCTGGTCGTCGGCAGAAATGCGGCGCTGGTCGCGGCGCGCGGCCTGCTGCCGCCGGGCGTGGTCCAGCACCTTGTTACGGGCCATGGTGATGAGCAGCCGCAGCAGGTTTTCCGGTCGATCCAGCTCCAGTTGCCCGGCCGCGACGCGGACGAAGAAGTTGCCCAGCACCGACTGGCAGACGTCGAGGGAATCGAGGACGCGGCGCAGGCGCGGGTCGGTCAGTCGGACGCGGACGGCACGACGAATCTCGGGTTCGTAGCGGCGCACAAGCTCGACAGCCGCGTCGCCGTCGCCGGCGCGGAGCCGTCGCAGTAAGTCGCCCGCGATCTGCTCGTCGGACATGGCTGCTGTCCTTTCCGGGCCGCCGCTCCCGACAGAGAAGACGCTCGCAAGCCGTCAAACTGACTCCGCTGGAAGGTCGCGCCGGCATTACCCAGACCATCTTGCCATAAACGATGGCCGCGGTAAAGTGCTCGCCGCGGTCGAAATCGCATCCCGGCGTGAGGACTCGTTCCCCCTGGTGCGAGAAATGCGGGATGGCAGAAAGTGCTTGACCAGCGCCGCGTGACCTGATGAAGTGGCGGAGAACTGCCGGCAGGGCGGGAGTGCCTCGGAATGACCACGGGGCTGAGTCACTTCCTCCGACCAGCCTTACGCGGGTTGACGATTCTCCACCCGGCGGGGCCGCTGAGCGAAAACGTTGGGTGACGTGAGGACGAATCATGGCCGAGAAGAAAGCAACCGCAAGACCGCTGGTGACGGTCGAAAACGTCAACGTGCCGGGATACAGTCACCGCGTTGACGCCATCCGCTATGCGGCCATGAAGGCCGCTCTATTGAAGGTGCTGCCTCGAAAACTTTCAGGCATGACGCAGACGGAAATGCGAAGCGCGGTGTTGCCGCATCTCCCCGAGGATGGATTTCCGGGCGGCGCCAAGGCTGGTTGGTGGGCGAAGACGGTCCAGTTGGATTTGGAGGCCAAGGGCTTTCTTCGTCGCGATAGCACAGCGAAACCCTTGAGATGGTACAAGCTCGCAGAGGTTCCATGAATAGAAATATGCACAAAATGGCGACGAAAGGGATCAGGTTCGCTAATTGAGGGCGTAAATGAACTTGCCGCCTTTTTTCCGTCGAGAGTATCTCCGCCACCCTCCGCGCATGTCCGCCACCACTGGCGGACATGCTATTTAACGTAAGTAGTTTCATTTCAAAGACATGCGACAGATTTCGCGCATGTCCGCCACGCTCACTCACCGCCTGACTCAAAGGCAGGAGGGTTCTGAATTGCGATTTTTCTCGGAATTCGAGTTCCCACTACGTAGCAGCCGGCGGTACTCTCTACAGGGAGACAATCGTTCGTGGCATCTTGGCTCAGCCGCGAGAGTCAAGGGAAAAAATGTCCGATGGCTGAAAGTGCTTGACGGGCGCCGCGTGACCTGATGAAGCGGCCGGCAGGGAGGGAGTGCCTCGGTTCGTGGCGTTCTGAGGGGACGAGTTGTGCCCGGCCCTTATGAGCCGGGTACACCGGGATAAAGCAATCGGCAACAGCCATATTGACAACGGCACCGATTCATTTACTCAGTAGTTCGCCGACAGAAGCTAAATGCTCTCGCGCCGCCAACAAACAAAGGATAGCAGCCTCAACAACTATGGTTGCTGTCCGTTGTCAATCGAATGAGGGGCCATCCCGCTGCGGCACCTGCAACTACCAAGCTCAGCGGGACGAGGAGGAATAGGTCGATGACGGCCAAGGATCCGACTGCCCTTACTACCCCCTCAGTGGACCCGGACGTTACCAAGCTACAGTTTCTTCAAACCCAGGTTAGCTACCTTACCTCTCATCTACAGATCGCGGATGCGAAGGCTGCCGGCGTTGTCGCCTATGTCTCGGTTCTGGGTGGATACACGGCGAACAAGCTCAGCGCCGCAGGAGGACTTGGACCGACTTTCGCCAGTTGGCTGGCTGTTGTGAGCATCGGAGTAGGTGCCGTCGCTATTGCGCTCGCCTTTCTCGCGGTCATTCCACGAGGTTGGGCTGGAACGGATCCTCGAGATGTCTTCTCCTGGGCTGGCCGATCCAACTTGGCGTCCTCGCAACCATACCCTGAGAGCATTGGTCAGCTAACGCATCGTGAGATGCAGCGCTCCCTTGCTGACTCGGTGGAAACGTCTTCGTTGATCGTTCGTCGAAAGTACCGCCTTGTCGCTGCCTCGATCATCACGGCTCTAGTTTCAACACTTGGCCAAGGTGCCTACTGGATCTTGGCGTAGCTACGAGATGCGGCCCCTTGGCGAACCGGACACGGTAGCCCGCCCTGGCTCTTCAAAGGTCTCGTGACTCCGAGGCTGCCGGCCGCCACCGTTCAGCCAACTATACAACCGGCTCGACAAAGTAATGACACCATTTTCCTACTCGCCGTCGAGGAACACGAACGTGGACCCTCAGTTGATTCGCGCTATCCAATCGGTTGCAGAACCGAACCGGACTTCCGTGGCTCAAGCCATAGGTGCCCTCGGCACCCTGCTCGTTTCGATCATCGGCTTTTTGGTCCTGATCCGGCAGCTCAAGCAGTTCAACCAGAACATGCAGTATGACGCATACTCGAAGAACATCGACGATTACTCGAGGCTCACCCAGCTCTTGATCGAGAAGCCGCACCTGAACAAATTCTTCTATTCGGCCAACGCGGAGTTCGGCAAGCTGAAGGATGAAGAGAAGGACTTCTACAACTATATCGGGCTTAGCCTCGGTTTCTTGGAGCGTCTATTCACGCTCTACAAGAAGGGGTGGATCGATCAAGTAAGTTATGGCGCGTGGGAACGCTGGTTCACGGAACAGTGGTTTTCTCTCGAAGTCTTCAAGGTCTTTTGGGAGAAGGAAGGGAAGTACTTCAACGAGGACTTCACCGAGGAGATGAACAAGAAGTACCTGGCCTACGTCAAGCCGAGCGAAGTCAGGGTATAAGCGCCGAACACCACAGTTCACCGGACGGGCTGGCCTGGACGAGTAGAAACCATGGATAACCGCGAGGCCGGTCTGTTCCGAAGTGGCATTGGGTGAAGTGGAAGCAGCGCGAAGGAATATCGAGACCATGCCGAAACCTGAGGTCTACATCTCCGGCTGCCACAGCGACCCCGACCCCTCTCCCGGGCTTGGCATCGCCCGGTCCCTGCGCGAGGCGTTTCCGGACATCAGGCTCATCGGCGTCGATTACTCCGTCCGAAGTAGCGGACTTCATTCCGCGACATTCGATCGTGCATGGGTCCAACCCGTCTGGGGCGAACTGGATTTAGACACTTATGCAAGGCAAATTCACGAACTCCTTTCCGCAGAACGTACCTGTTGGCTCTCCGGTCTCGATGTTGAGATCGATTGGCTGGCAGGCGCGCTCGTCAACGAACCGCGGCTGCTGATTCCGAGTGCGGAGGCACAGGTGGCGGTAAGGAAGCCCCGGCCGGCCGTAGCTGGGCAACTCGGCATGCGCGTCCCGCCGACCCTTCCAGCAGACGCCGCCCCAGTCGAGTTACACCAACTCGGCCGCCGTGCCGGATGGCATGTGTGGGCGAAGGGAACTTATCACGAAGCATATCTCGCCTTCTCGTTCCAGGATCTTGGAGTCCAGCTCAACCGTCTGCAACGGCATTGGCCCCTCGAACAAATCTTCGTGCAAGGGCATGTCAACGGTCTGGAGCGGGCGTATACCTTCGCGGCATTTCAGGGTCGGCTGTTAGGAATCGTCCAGGTCGAAAAACGGTCTGTCACTGGGCAAGGAAAGACATGGGCGGCGAGCATCACGGAGCCAGAAACATCGGTAAGAGCGAGAATCGAGTCGTTCGTCACCGATGTCGGATGGACTGGAGGAGGAGAAGTCGAGTTCATCCGATCGGCAGAGGGGACGGATTGGCTACTTGACTTCAACCCCCGGTTCCCCGCGTACATCCACGGCGTGACGCTCTGCGGGATAAATCTGCCTGCCATGCTGGTAGCAGCAGCGCTCGGCTTGGGGTGCCCCGAACCGGCACGAAGAGCCAAACAGTTCATACGCGTCATCCACGAGATCCCTGTGCTGGACGACCTGCCCCTCCCACCGCTCAATCTTGTCGCCAGGGTAGACACGCCGTCGGGTAAGCACCCCTCGTTTCAGCCGGAGTTGGTCCGAAGGCTGACCCGTAAGCCGGCGCACCCGGCCCCGGCGTGCGCGAGTGATGTCAGACCGCCGCCGAGCGAACCCGACGGCTTCCTAGGGCGACAAATCCACCTGGGGCGGGAGCGGGACTGGTCCAAGGCCGAGGCGATCTTCGACCTGGTTGCCGAAGCGATCGGCCGACTCGATGGCCGACCGAAATTCGTGCCGGCCCTGAGTATCAAGACGGATCCGGAACCCGAACTGGCGAGTCGCGCCGTCGGCCGGGGCTGGTGGGCGGAAGTAATCTCCGGTGAGGAGTTGGAATGGGCTTTGCGATGCGGCTTTCCCGCATCGCGGGTCGTGTTCAACGGGCCGCTTTCCGCCCAGCTGCTCGACCCTCGACCTGAGCCGCTGGCTGCCGTGTTCGCCGATTCCCTCGAAGCGCTGGCACGGCTAGCGAAGTCTAAGGTCGCCCACGTCGTGGGTTTTCGCCTCCGTCTGCCGAGCGTGGCAAGCCGCTTCGGGATCAATGTCGCGGAATATGCGGATTTTGTCGAGGCCATGCGAATCCTTAGCTCGGACCGTTCCGCCCTCCCCTACGGGATTCATTTCCACGTTGCCAGCGACACCCTGGGCCCCACCCGGTGGAACGAGTTAGTGGAGGAGGCACTCTCGTGGGCGGTAGTCATCGCTGACGCACTGAACCGCTCGCCGATAGTATTCGACCTCGGCGGGGGTTGGCACCCGGACGACTTCCGCGAACTGTTCCTCCCCTCTTTGGGCCAACTTCAGGCCAAGGTCAGGACGCTATTGCCGGAGGTTGAGAGAGTCATCTTCGAGCCGGGAAAAGCGGTTGCGGCTCCGACGGGCGCACTGCCGGCCACGATCCTCGAGGTCCGAGAGCGAGCCGAGCCACCGGGGTCGGTCGATGTCCTCGTAGACGTGTCGATCGCCGACCTCCCGATGGCCGCCCTTTACGCTCCTCGGATGGAATTGGTCAGAGAGGGGCATTCGCTCGGGTCGCTCCGAGGCGGGACTGGGCGCGTGCTCGGGAGCATCTGCATGGAGAACGATATCCTGGCCCAAGGCATCTCCTTCCCCGTTCGGCCGCGGCCGGGGGATGTGCTGCTCATCCACGACGCCGGGGGATACAATTCGAGCATGGCATGGCCGTTCGCGAAAGGGGTCAGTCGCGATGGATGAGTGGGTGCGACTCCAAGACTACCTGCCCGCGGCGTCGCGGTTCAGCGACCACAAGAAAGAATGCTGCGCCATCGCGCGCGGATGGCTGAGGGCGATGGATCGTTCGCACTCATTTCGCGAGGGGGGATGGCTCCCTCCGACTTGGTTACGAGTGCGGTACGCGTGGGGCCCGGTTCGCTGGCCGTTATTCTGGTGCCAGCTGCCTACTCTCAGCACTCTCGATTGCGGGTCGCTAGCCGCCCTTTCCACTAAGCTCTTCAATGATCGTGGCGAGATTGCGGTCTCGGTCCAACTGATCCTTCGTTATCATCGGCTGGCAACGGCTGGGTGGTCATCGATGTGGGAACGGGCCGGCCTCTGCCCGGTGTGGATTCACGGTAAGTACTGCTACCACGAGGCGACTGCCATCGTGCGCCAGGGCTCGGCTACGATTTGGGATTCGACCGAGTCCCGGTGGGTCGAGCCCGATAACGCTACTAGGCAGGCATACGCTGGATTGGTCGCCCTTCGGCTCGGCTCTGATAAACTTCAAGCTCCTGAAATAATCACTTGGGGCGAGAACGTGCTGCCCCTCGATAAATGGGTTGATATCAGCGAACGGGAATAATCCACATTCGGTATGACACACTCCTTGAGGCTGACATGGTAGATAACCGCATGTCCACAGATGTCTCGATTGCTCTGAACGACAAGCCTCGGCCCGAGGACGTAGAGTTCCTATTTCATCAATTGTATCGGTTCAATGAGGCGATGGTCGGGACATCTGGGTTCCGGCCGTTAGTTCTGGAGTTACGCAACTCGTCCGGCGAGTTGGTGGGCGGGGTACACGCGGCTATCCTCTGGAACTGGCTGCACGTGGAGGTTCTTTGGGTCGCTCAATCGCTTCACAAACAGGGCTGGGGCGACCGGCTATTGGCTGCGGTGGAGGCTGAGGCCCGATCGCACGGTGCCACGCACTCTTACCTGGACACGTTCAGCTTTCAGGCACTGGGGTTCTATGTGCGGCGGGGTTACAGAGTGTTTGGGGAATTGCAGGAGTTTCCGCCTGGACACAAGCGATGTTGGCTAGTCAAGTCGCTTGACTCGTAACCTGGAGAGGAGACGCGTCTCAATACTCTAAAAGATGAAAAGAAAGATGAAAAGGGGTCGGGAGTCAAATCGCCGATCATGTATCGCCAATGGAGATTCGACTCCCGACCCCGTTGTTTTTCCCAGCGCAAGTACCTCCGCCACCACTTCGCGCATGTCCGCCACGTTTGGCGGAGATGCTTTTCAACGTAAGTGTATACCGATCATGAACCTGCGCCCGCCGTCGCGCACGTCCGCCACCGCCACGCACCGTCTGACTCTCGGGCGGAACGGCTCAG
>JBBRIK010000201.1:0-7560 GCA_038221045.1 Gemmatales bacterium | reverse complement strand
AGGTGGTGGGTTCGAGTCAGGCGGCAACCGTGCCAGGGTGACATGGGTCCGAATACCTTCCGGCCGCTTGCGGCTTAGCGGGGAGTCCGCTAAGCCGCAAGCGGGAAGAAGGAGCCTCAACGCTCGTCGATCTGTTCGAGCGGCTTGAATGGTGTCCCCTCGACGTATTCGAGAAATGCTCCGCCGCCGGTCGAGACGTGTGTCACCTTGCCGGCCAGGCCGAACTCCTCGACCGCTTCCGCCGTCTCGCCGCCGCCGACGATGGACACGCCCTTGCACGCCGCCAGCGCCTCAGCGATGCGCTTCGTCCCCGCGCTGTACGGCTCGTCCTCGAACTTGCCCATCGGGCCATTCCAGACGACCGTTCCCGCCTTCGCGATCTCCGCCGCATAGGCCGCGATCGTCTTTGGGCCGATATCGACGCCGATCTTGCCATCGGGGATCTCGCCCTCCACGACCTGCGCTGATTGGGGAGCGTCAAGGGCATCGACGACGAGATGATCGAGCGGCAGGACGATCTTTCCCGCCGCAAGTGCTAGCAGCTCTCGCGCCAGGTCGAGCTTGTCCGCCTCCAGCCTCGATTTGCCGACGTTCTTGCCCTGGGCCTTCATGAAGGTGTACGACATCGCCCCGCCGATCAGCACCTTATCGACGCGCGCCAGCAGCGCCTTGATGAAGCCGATCTTGTCCGAGACCTTGCCGCCCCCTAGCAGGCCGAGGACCGGACGCGGGGGCGCCGACAGCAGTTTGTCGAGGATGTCAAGTTCCTTCGCGACCAGCTTGCCGACGACGCGCGGCTTGCCCTTCATCGCGGCCGGCGTGGCACACATCGACACGTCCTCGCGATGACACGTCCCGAAGGCGTCGTTGACGTAGATGTCGGCCAACGCGGCCAGTTGCCGGGCGAGTCCCTCGTCTTTCTTCTGCTCGCCGGGATGGAAGCGAATGTTTTCGAGCAGCAGCGCCTCGCCATCCTTCAGGGCAGCGACGGCGGCCGTCACCTCGGGACCGACGACCTGATCCATCTTGCGGACAGGCTTGCGGAGAAGCTGCGCCAGACGTTCGCCGACGCGATCCATCTTGAAGACGGCGTCCTTGACGGGATCGCCCTTGGGCCGGCCCAGATGCGACATCAGGATGACTCGCCCGCCGGCATCGAGGACGGTGCGAATCGTCGGCAGCGCGGCGCGGATGCGACGATCGTTGGTGATATTGCCCTGGGCATCCTGCGGCACGTTGAAATCGACGCGGATGAGGACGCGCTTCCCCTTGAGGTCGCGCAGATCGTCGATGCTCTTCTTGCTCATGCGAGGGTCTCCGCGAAAGAGCGCGAAACGCAAGCAACCAGCTTGTCGTTTCGCGCTCTTCCGCTTGTCGTTTCGCGCTCCGGATTCAACCCTTCTCGATCATGTATCGCAGGAGATCGACGCAGCGATTGGAGTAGCCCCACTCGTTATCGTACCAGCTGATCAGCTTGAAGAAGCGACTGTGCAGTTCGAGGCCCGAACCGGCGTCGAAGATGCTCGAATGCGCGTCGTGAATGAAGTCCGACGACACCACCTCGTCGCTCGTGTAGGCCAGATACCCCTTTAGATACGTCTCACTCGCCTTCTTCATCGCGGCGCAGATTTCCTTGTAACTCGTCGCCTTGACCGTCTTCACCGTCAGATCGACGACGGACACGGTGGGCGTCGGCACGCGGAAGGACATGCCCGTCAGTTTGCCCTTCACCTCGGGAATCGCCAGGCCGACCGCCCGCGCCGCGCCCGTCCCTGACGGAATGATGTTGGTCGCCGCCGCCCTGCCGCCCTTCCAGTCTTTCTTCGAGGGGCCATCGACGGTCTTCTGCGTGGCCGTGTAACTGTGGACTGTCGTCATCAGCCCTTCCTCGATGCCGAAGCCCTCCTTCAGCAGCACATGAACGACCGGAGCCAGACAGTTCGTCGTGCAACTCGCGTTCGAGATGATGTGATGCGTGGCCGGGTTGTACTTGTCGTTGTTCACGCCCATGACGATGGTGATATCCTCACCCTTGGCGGGAGCGGAAATGATGACCTTCTTCGCGCCGGCGTGCAGATGTCCAATTGCCTTGTCGGCATCGGTGAACAGGCCGGTCGATTCGATGACATACTCGACGCCCAGTTGCTTCCACGGCAACGCCTGCGGCCCTTCCTTGACGGCCAGGCACTTGATCTTGTGATCGTTGACGACCAGGACATCGTCCTCGGCCGCGCCAGCCGACTTCTCGCTGGAGACAGTACCCTTGAACTTGCCTTGCGTCGAATCGTACTTCATCAAATACGCGAGGTTATCGGCGGGGACGAGATCGTTGACGGCGACGACATCGAGAGACTTGCCGAGCAGACCCTGCTCGACCAGGGCGCGAAAAACCAGCCGGCCGATGCGTCCGAAGCCGTTGATCCCGACCTTGATTCCTGCCATTGTGGTCTCCTCATAGCCAATCCCATAACACGTCCGTAAGTCTTACTTTAGAACTTCCCTTCGACGCGGTCGAGAGTTGAGAACTACCATGAGTACGATACGAGTAGCGGTGACGGGAGCAGCGGGAAACGTGGCCTACGCGATGCTTGCACGGCTCGCTTCCGGCGAGGTCTTCGGCCCACAAAACAAGGTCATCCTGCAGCTTCTCGAGATCTCGAAAATGGACCCGCCGCCCGACCCGACGCGCCTCCAGCCGCTGGAGATGTGCGAGGGCATCGCCCTGGAGCTAAACGACTGCGGCTTCCCGACCCTGGAGAACGTCGTCGTCACCGATGACGCCAACAAGGTCTTCAAGGATTGCAACTGGGCGCTGCTCGTCGGCGCTTTCCCGCGTCTGAAAGGCATGGAGCGCAAGGACCTGCTGAGCAAGAACGCGGAGATCTTCGTCGCCCAGGGCAAGGCGCTGGCCAAGAACGCCGCCTCGGACGTCCGCATCCTTGTCGTCGGCAATCCCTGCAACACCAACTGCCTGATCGCCTACGGCAATGGCCGGGACATCCCCGCCGAGCGCTGGACGGCGATGACGCGCCTCGATCACAACCGCGCCCGCGACGCCCTGGCGAAGAAGGCCGGCGTCGGTTGCGGCGACGTCACCTGCGTTACCATCTGGGGCAATCACTCCAACTCGCAGTATCCCGACTTCACCAACGCAAAGATCAAGGGCCGGCCGGCGACGGAAGTCATCACCGATCGCGCCTGGCTGGAGAACACGTTTGTGCCGCAGTGTCAGAATCGCGGTGCGGCGGTCATCAAGGCGCGCGGTGCCTCGTCGGCCCTATCGGCGGCGAATGGGGCCATCGACCACGTCAAGAGCCTGCTGAGCGCGACGCCGGCGAGCGACTGGGTCAGCATGGCGACGGTGTCGAAGGGCGAGTACGGCGTGCCGGCCGGAATCGTCTGTGGCTATCCCTGCCGCACCGATGGCAAGGGCAATTACACAGTCGTCGAGGGGGTGACGCTCGACGCCTTCGGCAAGGCGAAGTTCGACGCCTCGGTGAAGGAGTTGCTGGAGGAGCAAGACGCGGTCAAGGAATTGATTCCGAGTTGATTTCCCTGTAGCAGCGGAGTGCGTCGGTTATCCGCCGCGCCGCAACACGCCCTGGAAGGCTCACGCAAGAGAGGAACCCCATGACGCCCTCCACCCCCAACCCGTCTCCGCCGGAAAGCGTGCCCGGCAAGCCGCGCCGGTCCTGGTTGGTCGGAGTGCTGTTGCAGCGTTGCCCTCGCTGCCGCGAAGGCCGGATCTTCAAGGGCTTCGCCACAATGAATGATCCTTGCCCGGTCTGCGGACTGATCTTCGAGCGCGAGCCAGGCTATTTCTTCGGGGCGATGTACATAAGCTATGGCATTGCGGTCGTGTTCCTCGTTCCCCTCTACTATCTCGCCGGTTGGCTGTTTCCCGAAGTGGACTACTTGCTGGTTCCCCTCATTGCGATCATCCCTTACCTGCCGTTGATCCCTTTCGTCTTCCGTTATTCGCGCGTCATCTGGATCTATTTCGACCGGGGGGCGGCCCCGACGGAGTTGTCCACCCACCAGGGGTGGGTGAAATGGCGAGAAAAGAACAAGGGGAGGCGTGATGAGTGATCGCTGCCGGCCCCCATTACACGACGGCTGCTGCGTGGAGGCGCTGCCCGAGTTCCGGCAGCGCCGCGGAGAGTACATCCTCGATGCGCTCCGCCAGTGTGAACGTCAACGCCTGCCGCACTTCGTCTGGCAACTGCTTGAGGTCATCCTCGTTGTCCTTCGGCAGGAAGACGTGTTTGACGCCCTGACGGCTCGCGGCCAGCACTTTCTCCTTGATGCCGCCCACCGGCAACACCAGACCCGAAAGCGTCACCTCGTCCGTCATGGCCACGTCGCTGCGAACCGGCCGCTGCGTGTAAACTGACACCAGCGCCGTCGCCAGCGTCACGCCGGCTGACGGGCCGTCCTTCGGCACCGCCCCCGCCGGGACGTGAATGGGGACGCCGTTCTTTCGGAACAGGTCCGGCTCGATGCCCAGCTCCTCGGCGTGCGCCTAGACATACGTCCGGGCCGCTAGCCGACCGGCCTGCTCGACGCAGTCGTTCAGCGACACGCCCCGGTAGCAGTTGCCCCCCAGATGCAGTCCGCGATGAGTCAGAAGCCGTTGTTCGATGCGGGCCACTCGCTCCAGATGACCGAGGTGATACTGCGGAATGGCCCGTTCCCAGCGGACGATATGATGGAACACCGGCGCAGTGGTCACTCCCAGCGACAGGCGCAATTCGTTGCGAACCGCCTCCAGCAAGCGGGTATCGTCCCAGCCGGCCATCTCCGCGCGATGCCAGCCGCCGCACATCGCTCGCAGTAGCACACAGCCCTCGGGTGCCCGGCCAGGGTAGATCGACGAGCACCACTGCACTCCCAGTACGTCGCGCCGCTCGCGTCCCGGAGTGAGATAGCCGAAGCCGTCCAGCGAATGCGGCATGTCCTGCCGGCGATAGCCGAGCGCGACGACGGCAATGCGGTTGTAGGCGATGCCAGCGATGTCGTCCGCGAGGATAGAATCGACGTCCGCGAGCAGGGCCGCTTGCTGATACGCGGGACAGGCCAGCACCACCGCGTCGGTGGACCAGCACTCCTGTCCCTCGCCGGCCACCAGCCAGCCATTCTCCGTCTTCTCGATGCGTCTCGCCGTCACGCCGGTGAGCGGAGGCCGTCGCAACTTCTGACGCAGCGTCTCGACGAGCAGGCCGAGTCCCTCCGGAAAAGACCACATGCGCATCCCAGGCTTCGGCGTGTCTCCGCGCGCGCGCGCTTCCTTGCGGCGCTGGCGCGCGGTGGCGGACATGCCCTTGCTGACGCTGCCAAACTCGCGTTCGAGCAGGGCCAGACGCGGAAAGGCAGCGCGAACGCTCAGCAGGCCGGGATCGCCCGCGTGAATGCCGGTGACAAAGGCATCGACCAGCGTGCGGGCAATCTCATCACTGGTGCGCCGGCGGGCGAACGCCTCGATCGATTCGTCAGCCGGATCGAGTCGCCGCCGGCGAAAGCGCTCGGTCAGCAGAGCGACCTTGCCGCGCCAGCTCAGGGTGTTGCTGGTCAGAAAGGCCCACAGGCTCCCTGGCAATTTTTTGAGTTCGCCATCAAGGAGGAGGAAGCGATTGCGGCGCGCCGATTCACTCGCGGGGACAAGACGCTGGGCGATGCCCAACTCCTGGCAGAGAGCAAACGTGGCCGGATTGTTGTCGAGGAAGCCATTGGGTCCGGTCTCGACGCGATAGCCGTCGCGCTCAACCGTTTCAATGACGCCGCCAGTGCGCGTCCGGCGTTCGAGCAAGATCACCTCGGCATCCGGCGCAAGCTGTTCGAGACGATACGCGAGCGTCAGTCCCGAGATACCTCCGCCGATGACGACGATCCTGGACATTCGTTATCTCCTCGCCACAAGACCCGCCACGAATCGCGAGCTAGAGGGAACGTCGCTCGTCGATGCGGATTGGCCCCAGGTAGAGCGGCTCCCCCGCCAACTCGATCCAGCCCAGATCGAGCAGCGGCCAGACGGTCACATACACGTCGCCGTCACCGCGCGGAACGGGGACGAGATAGCCATCGCCCCCGCGCCGAAAGTCCGCCGTCTCGACGCGGACCACGTTCCGCGCTTCTCCCGGCGTCTGCATGAAGCGTGGCCCCACCGCCAGCAGGCAGCAACGCAGTTCCCCCAGGACAGGCCAGCGCCAGCGGACAAGGATTCCTCGGCCCTGCTCGACGATCTCCAGAGCCGGGAGCATCGGCAACAACCTCGCAGCACCGATCAGCCAGGTTCGCGGTGGAGCGATACGCTCGCGCAGAGGGGCGAAGACGTCCTCCGACTCGCGCAGACAGGCACGCTCCTCGGCGGACTCAAACGTTCGCGGATCGCCGCGCAGGATTCGTTCGACAAGATGGCGAATCCTTGGCCCGCGCTCGATTATCTCGCGGATGCGGCTTTGCTGCCGGACGAAGGGAGGATACCCCTGAAGGAGCGGATGCAGCGCGGCCTCGCCGATCCGCTCGCTGTCTTGACTATTCAGCAACGCTTCTAACTCGCGCCAGGCGTTGAGCCGGTCGCGGGCTTTCTCGTACCGAACTCTCAGTACCACCGCCTCGGCGCAATCGTGGAGCAAGTCCTCGTCCCACTCGGCAAGGAGCCGGCGGTCCTGTTCGTCGGCGGGGAGCGGGTCGCCGATGGCGCGGAGACGGCCCAGGCATTCGCTTCGTCTCAGGGCGAGTTCCGCGCGGCGTCGATGCGTTGCCGCTTCGGGGTGTCCGCCCGCCTGCTCCAGTTGCTGCCACGCCGACGCAATCGCCCCTTCCCGCCCGGTGTCGAGCGCCGTCCGCAACTGATCGAACGCCTCGATCCGGCTGCGCCAGCGCTCCACCTCTCGCCGCATGGCGTCAGCCTCGGCCACGCCGGCGAGACGCGGCCCCAGCCGGTCCCAGAGGCGCAGTAACTCGCGGCCATCGCCGGGCTGCCGTAACGCCTGGCGCATCTCCTCCAGGGCGCGCGCGGCGTCTCCGGTCTGTCTGGCTCGCCGTACCAGGCCGGCGCACTCGGGCCAATCGTCGAGCAACGCCGGCTGATACACATTCGCAATCCGCGCCGGATCGCCGCTGCCGAGGGCGTCTTCAAGGGCAAGGCGGGCCATGTCGCGTGTCTGGGCCTCGATGAGGATTCTGGCCAGTTCAGGCGGCAGCGTCCGGCTTGCCGGCGCGGACTGTCCCAACCGAGCTATCTTGCGCCAGTCTTTCGGCGACGAGAGACAGGCTCGCCGCAACTCGGCGAACGCATCGATCTCGAAAGGGGGAATTGACGCAAAGGGCCGATCCGGCAGCGTCGCGTGCAGCCGGGCCGCCCACCCGCGCACCTCCCCATCCGGAAACGCGAGCAATTCGGCCCACAGGGGGGAATCGTTCGGCTCGCTCAGGTCGCGATCGGTGAAGAGGAGGTTCTCGTTCTCGCTTTTCTCGACGTATTCCTCCCACAGACGCGGCTGGACTGCAACAGCGCGGAGGGCGAGAAAGATGATCCACGCGGAGAAATCGTCCAGCTCC
>JBBRIK010000200.1:0-7564 GCA_038221045.1 Gemmatales bacterium | reverse complement strand
GCCGATGTCGTACTTGCTGTAGATGACTACCCATCGGCCATTGATCTTGACGCCCTCCAGTCGCGGCGGGCCTTCCTGATACTCCTTCGTCGGCGTGCCGTCCTTCTCCTCCCGGCGATACTTCACCGACTCGATCAGCGTCCCGTTGACCTCCCGGCTGAACAACTCGTTGCGGGCCTGGTTCGCTTTCAACTCGATCGGCACGAGTTGACGATCGGGGAACTTGTCCTTCGGCCACAGGGTCTCGATCAACTCGCGGAAGGACTTGTCGAACGACTTCGAGCCGCACGCCGCATCCGCCAGCAGCAGACCGTCGTGCTCCAGGGTGAAGCGCAGGTTGTCCAGGAACTCCGATGCCGGCACGCGGAAAGGAGTCCGATCGTGCATGTACAGGAACTTGAAATCGAGCAATCTCTTTTCCGTCATGGTCAGCAACTCGGCGCTGCGATCGACTTCCATCTGGAGCTTGCCCAGTTCGATCATGAGATTCGGAATCGCCCTGGGGGCCAGCGGCAGCGCACCCTTCGACGGTACAAGTTGGGCCACTTGGAGGTAGTCCTTGGGTGGTTTCTTGCCCTCACTCTCGCGGACGATTTCGACTTCCGTGAGGCGCGGCTTCGGGATCTGCATGCCCGTGGCGTAGGCGACTATGTTGGCGATCATGTGGAACGCAGGTTTGCCATCCGCTGTCTCGACGTCGTTGTTCTCCCAGTAGGCCGAAATTGGCTCCGGAATGTACATCACGACGGTCTTGCAGCCAACGTTAACGCCTTCCAGTCCAAAGGGATTGCTCTTGCCGTCGAGTTTGAACTTGCCCGACGCCGTCCACACCGGATGATTGTCCCCCAGTCGGGTCAGTTCCGTGCCGGTGATCCGTTTGATCAGCTCGCGAAACTGCGTGTCGAAATTTTTGCCTTTGGGGAAGTCCCTGCCAGCGCCACAACAAGCGTGACCGAGGATGAAGCCGCCGTTGGCCACATACTCCTTGAGCATCTGTTCATCGCGTTTGTCGAGAATTTCGAGCAGGTTGCGTCCCGTGATGTAGACGACCGGCGACTGGAGGAGGTCCTCGGCCAACTCGCCTGCCTTGCGGGCGTCGCGCGGCACTCGCCGGGTGTCGAACGCCTGCCAGGCCAGAGGCTGGCGCTGGAACAACTCCCGGCTGCAGTAATCGACGACGTTCCGGGCATCGTTCCGCTTGCGGTTCCAGTCCTCGGTGCCGCCGCGTGGATCGATCTCGCTGTGGGCCAACTTGGAAATCAAGACCGGAGTGCGCCCCTTGGAAAGGAACAACAGCGAAAAGCTGGTGGCGACCGGCGGGAAGTAATCGAGACTCGAACCCGCGCGCGCTTCCCAGGAGCCATTCATCTTCTGGATCGACACCAGATACTCGCAGCCGATGCGATACCAGTCCTTGTCGCCGATGAAGCGCTGGCCCGTCAGTCTGCCGGTGCGCTCGATGCCATACAGACAGTAGAAGGGATTCACGAAGCCGGGAGATTTCTCGATGTCGGGAGGCAATTCGCCGGCGATCCATCTCAGCGCCTTGGAGATGGTCACGTCCTCGACGTACTCTCCACACTTCGGATCGACGCCGTACTTGTCGAGCGGCTTCTTGCGGTTGATGTCCTGCGCGGTGATGAGGAGGTTGCACAGGCCAGCCGACGTCATGGTCAAACTCGCCCGCTGACCCCGATACTGCCAGACGCCTGTCTTGTTGCTGTTGTAATCCGTGTGCAACGCATCGAGTAGTTGCGGGTCGATCTTGAAGCCGGCCAGGGACGCCTCGTGAATGCCGAGCAGCGCGTACTGGTTGATGGAGTGATCGGGCGCCGCCACCTGGGCGTCATAGCCCCAGCCACCCTCGACGCGCGTCTTCGTGAGCCAGTCGAGGTTGCGCTGGACGAGCTGGCGATCCTCCTTCTGTCCGGCAATGCAAAAGGCCATCGTCTGGAGGCCGACCGTATAGGTCTGCGACGGCGGCAGCGCTCGCAGATACTTGAAACAGCGCTGCATGAGCGGATCGTCAGCCGGCACGCCGCATTGCAGCAGAGCGACGACGGCCAGCGCCGTGACTCCGCCGGGCCGAACGTGTTTGAAGAGCGTGGTATGCTCGAAGTCGCCCTTGCCGTTCTCGAGATCGCGCAGAAAACGGACGCCATTGTTGATGGCCGTCTTGACCTTATCGGCGAGCGGCTCTCGCGCCGGGACCGGCGCGGTTAGCGCCGTCAAGCACGCCAGCACGAGAATGGTGCGGAGGGGAAGTTTCATGAGATGGACCTCGAAGGCCGGAACGGACGTGGAAATGTCGGACACGTCTTCTTTCATTGTGAATCAGTTTGATCGTCCTGCCAAGGGGCTTGCCTCTCGTTTCGCGAATCGCTTTACGAGGACAGCACGCGCACGCGCCGTCCTTCGATCCGCAGGCGGCCCTCTCCGAGCAAGCGGATCGCCTCGGGATACGCCTCACACTCCTCCACGAACACCCGCGCCGCCAGGCTCTCCGGCGTATCGTCCTCACGCACGGGACAGGCCCGTTGGACGATGATGGGACCGTTGTCGTACTCGTTGTCCGCGAAGTGAACGGTGCAGCCCGTCAGTTTCACTCCCGACGCCAGCACCGCTTCATGAACGTGCCGTCCATGATAGCCCTTACCGCAAAAGGCCGGGATCAACGAGGGATGGATGTTCAATACCCGTCCCATGAAATCATCCGGGATGCGCACGAGTTGCAAGAACCCCGCAAGACAGACGACGTCAGCCCGTGTCGCTCGGCAACTCGCGAAGAGGCGTTCGCTGAAATCCTCGCGCGAGGCGCATGCCTTGCGTTCCACGGACGCCGCCGGAATCCCCGCGCGACGAGCGCGCTCCAGCCCAAAGGCGTCCGCCTTGCTCGACACGACCTGGACTACTTCCGCCGCGAGCCGGCCATCCCCGATGTGATCGAGCAGGTTCTGTAATGTCGTCCCGCTTCCCGATAACAATACCGCCAAGCGTGGCTTCGCGGCCATCGTCCTTCTCCCATTTCTCTTGACTATTTTTCGAGCTATGTCTAGGATAATATCATTACTTAGGCGAGGCTAACAAGTGTGTCTTGCTGCTTGCTGCTTAGCGGTGTTGATCGCATACCAGATTGCTAAGCCGCAAGCGGCAAGAGAGGGTAGTTTATCCCATGAGACGACTTCTGCGCGGATCTGTGTTGTGTTGTCTGCTTGGTCTCCTGGGATGCAGCGGTAGTTCGGACGCAGGGCCGGACGTGATGTGTTCGACCACTGTCGTCGCGGACGTTGTCCGGCAGGTGGCGGGCGATCATCTCAGCGTCGGCGTGCTGATGGACGCGGATGCCGATCCTCACCAGTACGATCCCACCCCCGCTGACGCTCGCAAACTTCGCGGAGCGAAGATCATCTTCTACTCGGGACTCCATCTCGAAGCGAAGATGACGGAACTGTTCGACGACCTCGGCAAGAAGAAGCCCGTCTACGCCGTCGCGGGGCAACTCCCGGCCAGCAGTCTCCTCAAGGATGAGCATGGAACCACGGATCCGCATGTCTGGTTCGACCCCGAGTTGTGGGTGCAGACGGCCGACGTCGTCGTCGATGCCCTGAGCAAGTTTGACCCCAAACACGCGGACGACTTCAAGGCCAATGCCGGGAAATACAAGGATACACTGCTCGCGGCCCACAAGGAATTCAAGGTCAGCATCGCGTCGATCCCGAAAGAGCGCCGCATTCTCGTGACGGCTCACGACGCGTTTGAGTATTTCAGCCGGGCGTATGACATCGAGGTGAAGGCCTTGCAGGGAATCAGCACCGCCCAGGAAGCGGGACTCAACGAGAGCGGCAAACTCGTGCGGTTCCTCGTCGAGCGCAAGATCAAGGCCGTCTTCGTCGAGACGAGTGTCCCGCCAAAGAACATCGAGGCGCTGAAACAGGGCTGCGAAGCATCAGGCCACAGCATCGTCACCGGCGGCACCCTCTACTCCGACTCGCTCGGCAAGGTCGGCAGCGATACCGGCACGCTCGAAGGCACCTTACGCCACAACGTCAAGTTGATCGTTGAGGCGCTGCGATGAAGCCCTTGCTCGATATTCATGACGTCACCGTCGCCTATCATCGCCGGCCTGTCCTCTGGGATATCGATCTGACTCTCGACGAGCCGCGTCTTGTCAGCGTCGTCGGACCCAACGGGGCCGGCAAGTCTACGCTTATCAAGGCCATCCTCGGTCTGATCCCCCTGGCCGGCGGTTCGGTCCGCCTCTTCGGTTCGCCCATCGAGGCGGTGCGCGGCCGGATCGGTTACGTCCCCCAGCGCGAGAGCGTGGACTGGGATTTCCCCGTAGACGTCCTCGACGTCGTACTGATGGGAACCTATGGGAAGCTCGGCTGGTTCCGGCGTCCCGGTGCTTCCGAGCGCGGCCTGGCGCGCGATTGCCTGCGCAAGGTCGGCATGGAGAGTTACGAGCATCGCCAGATCGGTCAACTGTCCGGCGGCCAGCAGCAACGCACCTTCCTTGCCCGCGCCCTGGCTCAGCAGGCCGACGTCTACTTCATGGACGAGCCAATGGCCGGCGTCGATGCAGCCACGGAGCAGACCGTCTTCACGCTCTTGCAGGAACTGCGCGACCAGGGCAAGGCGGTCTTCGTCGTCCATCACGATCTGCGGACTGTGGCTCAGTACTTCGATCACGTCGTCCTGCTCAATATGCGTCTGGTGGCGAGTGGGCCGACGGCGGAAGTGTTCACGCCCGAGAACCTCCAGAAGACCTATGGCGGCCGGCTGTCGTTGCTGGAGACGGCCGGCGACGCGCTGCGGACGCAGGACTGGACGCCATGATCGACTACAACACGCTCATCGTGTTGGTCGGCGTCTCCATCCTCGGCGGCAGCGCCGGCCTTGTCGGCACCTTCGCCGTTCTAAGGCGAAAAGCACTGACCGGCGATGCCCTCTCTCACGCCGCCTTGCCGGGTATCTGTCTCGCCTTTTTGGCGACGGGCGAGCGCCGGCTTCCCGTCCTGTTGCTCGGCGCCTTCCTCAGCGGCCTGCTCGGCGTGATGGTCATGACCGCCCTGCGGCGCTGGACCCGGCTGAAGGAGGACGCCTGCGTCGGCATCGTCCTGAGCGTCTTCTTCGGGGCCGGCCTGGCGCTGCGGCGTATGATCCAGAACAGCGCGGCGGGCGGCACCAAGGCGGGACTCGAATCGTTCATCTTCGGGCAGACGTCGGGCATGATCGCCCAGGACGTCTACCTGATTGCCGCCTCGGCCCTGGCCTGTCTGCTGATCCTCGTCGTGCTGTACAAGGAACTGAAACTGGTCTCATTCGACGCCGGTTTCGCCCGCGTGCAGGGCTGGCCGGCCGCTGCGCTCGACCTGCTCCTGATGACGCTGCTGACCGTCGTCGTCATGATCGGCCTGCCGGCGGTCGGGGCGGTGCTGATGGCCGCGCTGGTGATTCTTCCGGGGGCCACGGCGCGGCTGTGGACCGATCGGCTCAACGTGATGCTGCTGCTGGCCGTCGCTCTGGGAGCCGTCAGTGGATTGATCGGCACCTTGATCTCGGCGGCCTATGAGCGCATGCCGACGGGGCCGATCATCATTCTCGCCGGCACGTCCTTCTTTCTCGTGTCGCTTGGCTTCTCGCCTCGTCATGGTCTGCTGGCGCAATTCCTGGCGCGCCGGCGTTTCCAGCGCGAGGTGGAACAGCGGCTCGCGGGGAGGGTGTGACGATGGACATGATGGCGTTCTGGGCCATCGTACTGGCCGTCCTCTGCAACGTCACCTGTGCGTTGCTCGGCTGCTTTCTGCTGCTGCGGCGCATGAGTCTGATCGGCGACGCCATCAGTCACGCCGTGCTGCCGGGCATCGTCGTCGCCTATCTTCTTACGGGCCAACTCCTCGGGGTGCCGATCGTGCTGGGAGCGATGGTACTCGGTTTTCTGACGGCGTATCTGACGCAGGCTCTTCACTCCTCCGGCAAGGTGACGGAGGATTCGAGCATGGGCATCGTTTTCACGTCGCTGTTCGCGCTCGGCGTGTTGATGGTGACGCGCATCGGCGGGCAGGCGCACCTCGACGTTGAGTGCGTCCTGTCCGGCCAATTGATGTCGGCAGCAATGCGGACGACGGAGCGTTTCGGGATCGAGACGCCGCTGTCGCTGCCGGGCATGAGCCTGTCGCTACTGTTGACCGTGTGCTTCATCGGGCTGTTCTGGAAGGAACTGAAGATCACGTCGTTCGATCCGGCGCTGGCGTCGTCGATGGGCATCAACGCGGCTTTGATGCATTATCTGCTGATGGCCCTCGTCGGCGGCGTGACGGTGGCGGCGTTCGAGGCCGTCGGCTCGATCCTGGTGATCGCGATGCTGATCGTGCCGGCGGCGTGCGCCCATCTGCTGACCGATCGTCTGGCCCCGATGCTGCTCTGGTCGGCGCTGACGGCGACCGTGGCGTCGGTGCTGGGCTACACTGGCGCGGAGGTGTTGAACACGACCCCTTCGGGGATGATGTCGGTGAGCGCGGGCGGTCTGTTGCTGCTGGCTGTCCTCTTCGCACCGCAACATGGAGTGTTGAGCAAGAAACTGCGAAACTGGCGCTTGCGACTGCGGATCGCGGCCGAAGATCTGCTGGGGCAACTCTATCGCCGTGAAGAGGCCGGTGAGAAGACGATGGAGGCCGTGGAGGTACGGAGTATCGCGGGCCGGCTGGCGCTGTCGAGTTTGAGGCGCGGCAAGCAGATTCAGCAACTCCCCGATGGCCGGGTGGGTCTGACCGACGAAGGCCGACGCCGGGCGCTGTCGCTGGTGCGTTCGCATCGCTTGTGGGAGGCGTATCTCGACGAGAACGTCGCCTTGCCGCGCGACCACCTGCACGATCCGGCGCACCGGATGGAGCATTTCATCGACCCGGCGCTGCAGCAAGAATTGGCTCGCGAAGTGCGGCAGGCGGACGTCGACCCGCATGGCCGGGCGATCCCGCCGCCTTCCTGAATGTAGTGTGACTCGTCACGGACGGACGCTGAATTGTAACTCCCGTGTTGCCGTTGAGAAAGACGGTCCGTCCCAACGGACTGGCAGCAGATACCGCGCAATAATCTCTGGGGAGTGTCGAATACCTACTTGTGCAGAGTGAAATGAAGTGATGGTCACACTCAGGAGGCGAACATGACGCCAGTGGATATGTACAATCCTTCAGTGCAAAACGACCGGGAATTTATTCTCCGAGAAGGACGCAACCAAATCTCGGCCCGATTCCTGTACCGGCTGGCGAGCGACTCCCAGCGGCTGCGAAAACTGCTGGGGTTCGCCACGAAGGAGGAGCCGAACGAAGCGGACCTGGCGGAGTTCCAACGGCAACTCGCGAAGGCGCGTCACGCGGCCATCGTCTGGAAAGTGGTCAATACGGTTCTGTTTTTCCTGACGCTGGTGTTGATGCTCGGAGGTGCATTCTTTCAGGTCGTCAACCTGCTCCTATTCAAGATCGAGAACGTGCTGGTGACGAGCACGATCGAGTCCATTCTGCTCGTGTTCGTGGTCGGGCCTTGCTTAAAACTCTACCGCGCCGTC
>JBBRIK010000199.1:0-7574 GCA_038221045.1 Gemmatales bacterium | reverse complement strand
TGCAACGCAGGGGATAACGCTGCTCGCACGGGTGCTCCACGGCGCCGGAGTCGTCGACATTGCCGTCGAAGCGCCGAGCAACCCGGTGCAGCGCCAGGTCCTGGGCCGTTACGGCGTCCGGGTCTGGGACGTGCAGATCGATGACGAAGGTCTCGTCGTCGATGTGCTGGCTCAAACGCCGTGTCACGCTGTGATCGTGACGCCCGGACATCAGTACCCCTGCGGGATGGTCATGTCCGCTTCCCGACGCGGCGCGCTGATGCGATGGGCCGACCGTGTGGATGGGTTGGTCATTGAGGACGACTACGACGCCGTGTTTCGCCACGACAAGATGCAAGTGGGTGCTTTACAGATGTTGTCGCCAGCACGCGTGGCGCTCGTAGGCTCTGTGAGCAAGTCGCTCGCTCCGGGGCTGCGCCTTGGTTGGGTCGTGAGTCCACCGGGGCTGGTGGGGGACCTCCGAATGGCGAAGCGCGACGACGACTTCGGCACGGGCGTGCTGGAGCAGTATGCGCTCGCACGCCTGATGGAAACCGGCGAATACGACCGTCACGTGAGACGTCTGAGGCGGCACTATCGCAAGCGCCGCGACACCATCGTCCATGCGCTGCGGCGGGAGCTTCCCGACGCCGTTATCGAGGGCGCCAGCCCCGCAACCGCGTCGAGCAGAGCTTGCACAGTCTTCTTGTCGTTCCAGTTCAGCCCGCTGGCCGGATCGAGCTTCTTCATCTCGACGATGGTCTTCTCCGCCGCGACGTTCTGTGTGGCGATGAGGCCCTTGAGGTCCACCTCGGTCTTGAGGATCTGTTCGTACTGGCGTTGCAGGGCCACGCCATCGCCGCCGACGAGTGCCTTCTGCGGCGATCCCATGACCCACTTGCCCTTCTTGAGCGGATCGTTATCGATTGCCCCGGCTGCAAGTTCCAGGGTGTCGCCCTCCGTCGCTCCAAGACTGGCGAGCAAGAGTTCATGCGTCTTCGTGAGTTCCGCCGCTCGTCCCGCCGGCCAGACGATGACAGGGTTCCAGTCCATCTCTCCAGCACGGCGAACGAACAAGCCGACCTTCTCCAGCCCCACGTCGTCGGTGGCGCGAACCCGGAGCGGGATGGCCGCATCGACAGATAGCTCGGCCTGCTGATCGAGTCCATGCAACTCGACCTTCGGGTTCTGATCGGCCAGGACGCGCACCGCGAACGGCCCCAGATGTTCCGGCTCTCGTTCGCCCCGGCGCACTTCCAACTCATAGCCAATCGCGTCCGTGAACTCGATCTCGCCGCGATGCTCGGTCGAACTTTGAGCGGTCAACTCGACCTTCTCTGTCACAGTCCGGTCATCGCTGGTCTTGCCAGGGACGAAACGCTCGACGAGCATGGTCGCCTGAGTAACGGGATGATCGAAAACGAAGGTCAGTTCCGCGCGTGTGCCGCGAAGCGCTTCGAGATCCCCGCCCGCCCGCTCGCTGGTCGTCGCCGATTTGCCGGTGTAGTCCGGGTGATGATACGTCGAGCGGACCAGACTCAGGCGGACCGATGTCGGCACATCGATGCGGAACACGGGTGTCGTGTAGTCGCCGCCCTGCACGCTGTAAGTCAGGCTCTGCCTGACGTCGAGAAACGTGTACGCCACCTCGTCGCCGTCGTCGGGAACGGCCACGCTCTCGCGGAGCCTTTGCCCCTGCACCTGGCGCGTCACGATCAGCGTGTCGGGCCGTTCGCCGTGCATGCGGATGCGGATAGTCACGTCGCCCTCGGCCTCGATGTTGCCGGGTACGACTTCAAGGCGCGTGCGGTAAATGGGTTCGATGTCGGCGAGCGGCCTGAGAATGCGGTTAGCGGCGTTGGCGAAATGTTCTGGCCACAGCGCCCAGAAGGCGACGCCGGCGAGGACGAGAATCGCAGCCAGGCCGGCGCGAAGCAGGGCGGGCCGGCTTGGGACAGCCCTGGGCAGATCGGTCTGGCGCAGCGAGTCGTAGTTCTCGCGGACGACAGCGGGAGCAAGGTCTTTCGCACCGGAGTCGCGTCCGAGTTGCAGAGCGTTGATGAGCCGATTCTGGATACCGCCGGGTGTCTGACGCTCGATGGCAAGGGCGACCTCGTCCTCCGTCAGACCGAGGGCCTGTAGGCGGCGAACGAGCCGCACGCCGCACGCGATGACGACCGCGATAAAGGCCGTCGCGGCGAGGAGCCGTCCCCAACCGGGCAAATGAAGGGCATTGTCGAGGAGGAAGCTCACCCACAACACGGCGAGCGGGGCCGTGACAGTCACTGCAACGGACTCAAGGAGAAGGAGTCGTTTCCAGCGCCCGGCATTGCGGCTGACGAGGCGGCGCATCTGTTCGACCATCATCTCCGGCCGGTCGGCGTTCGCAGTCCAGGTGGGAGACGAATTCGGGCGTGGCGTGGCGGTCGTGCTCATGGGTGGGTCCGAATCGCGGAAGGGCGGGTCAGGCGGCGGGCGACAGTCAACGAGACTAACCCTAACAGGCGAGTCCTATGCCGTCAATTTTATTCAACAATCCCTTGATGGATGGGCGAATGCGCCACAATGACGAGAAGGAAGGTTCCCAAAAGCAGCGGTCAGAATTGAGAATTAAGCGCGGATTACGCGGAAAGAATTGCAAACGCGAGCAAAACTCGTCTCCTCAGATGTCTTTCGGCCCTATTCTTTCGATTTGTCTCATCCATGCGGTACTCGCGTCAGGCAGGCCGGCATGAGAATTGCCACGGGTATGATGCTTCGCGCAGCGTCTGTTCCTCGAATGCGCGGAGAGTGGGTTCTCGTCCCACCGGCAATCGGGTTCGCCGGTGGGCGAGGATCTTTTCCCATGGATTCGGGCATTCGCATGGCCCAGATCTTTCATCGCAGTTTCAATGTCGTCGCCCGATTGAGCATCTTCGGGACGATCTTCTTTGTCGTCGCTCTCGGCTGGGTGATGGCTCGCGTCGTTCGCTCTCCTCTCGGCACCAACGCCTACTCCGCAGTGCAGCAACCCGTTCCCTTCAGCCATCGGCATCACGCCGGTGAGTTACACATCGATTGCCGTTACTGTCACGGTACGGTCGAGGACTCCTCCTTTGCCGGGATGCCTGCCACAAAGACCTGCATGAACTGTCACTCGCAAATCTGGGTCGGCAGTTCCATGCTCGAACCGGTGCGAGCCAGTTATCGCGACAACCGGCCGATCGAGTGGGTTCGCGTTCACAACCTGCCGGACTTCGTGAAGTTCGATCACAGCATTCATGTGCAGAAGGGCATCGGCTGCGTCAGTTGTCATGGTCGGGTCGATCGGATGCCGCTGACCTGGCAGGTTCAATCCCTGCACATGGACTGGTGTCTCGAATGTCATCGCAATCCCGAGCAGCACGTTCGGCCGCGCGAACAGGTCTTCAATCTGTCCCTGGAGCGTCTCGACGATCAGGACCGTCGCGGCCCGGAACTGGTGCGCGAGTACGGTATTCAGCAAAAGACGAGTTGTTCGGTCTGTCATCGTTAGACGCGGCGAGTGATACCGGGAGGACTATCATGGCGAGTCCGGCGGACGGCACGCCCTTCTGGCGCAGCCTCGACGAGCGGGCGGATACGGAAGCCTTCCGGTCGCTGCTGGAGAACGAGTTCCCGGCGGCAGCCGACGAGTGGACCGATCCCGTCTCGCGGCGGCGATTCCTTTCTCTCATGGGCGCGGGCCTGGCGCTCGCTGGTCTTGCGGGCTGCTCCTCGGCGCCGCGCGAGAAGATCCTGCCCTATGTCCGTCAGCCGGAGCAGATCGTTCCGGGCAAGCCTCTGTTCTTCGCGACAGCCATGACCGTGGGCGGTTACGCCACGGGCCTCCTCGTCGAGAGTCACCTGGGCCGGCCCATCAAGGTCGAGGGCAATCCCGAGCATCCCGCGAGCCTCGGCGCCACTGATGCGATCGCTCAGGCTTCCGTGCTAGGTGTCTATGATCCCGATCGTTCGCGGGGCGTCACCTACACCGGCCGGCCCGCCACCTGGGAACGCGCCTTCGGGACGCTGCGCGGGCTGGTCGAGCGATTGCAAAAGAAGCAGGGCGAAGGGCTGCGAATCCTCACGGGGACGATCACCTCACCGACACTCGGCGGCCAACTGCTGGGGCTGCTGAAGACCTTCCCCCAGGCGCGCTGGCATCAGTACGAGGCGATCCATCAGGATGCCGTCTTGGCCGGCGCTCAACTCGCCTTCGCTGAACCTGTCGCCGTGATTCCCCATTTCGAGCGGGCTGACGTCGTCGTTTCTCTCGACGACGACTTTCTGGGATACGGACCGGGCCAGCTCCGCGCCGCTCACGATTTCGCCGCGCGCCGCAATGTCTGGGACCACAAGGACCGCATCCCCTCGCGCCTCTACGTCGTTGAATCGACCCTGTCGCTGACGGGAGCGAAGGCCGACCATCGCTTGCCCTTGCAGGCCCACAAGGTCGAGAGCTTCTCGCGAGCATTGGCGCTCGAAGTTGTCCGGCTGTTGCGCGTTCGGCAAGGAGGCAGTGAAGAAGCGTTGAACTCGCTTGAGAGTTTGACCAAGGCTGGACCACGACAAAGCGAGTCCCCGGAAGCGGAGGCTCGCCGCTGGGCTGCCGCTGTGGCTCGCGATCTGACGGCGAAGGATCGAATTGGCAAAACGCTCATTGTGGCCGGCGAGGGGCAACCGCCCGCCGTCCATGCCCTGGCCCACCTTCTGAACGTCGTTCTGGGCAACACCGGTAAGACGATTGCGTATATCGAGCCGGTTGAGGTACGTCCCGAAAACCAAACCGAGTCGCTGCGTCAATTGACGCTGGACATGGACGCGGGCAAGGTCGAGGCGTTGCTGATCTTGGGAAGCAATCCAGTCTACGATGCACCGGCTGACCTCGAATTCGGCCGCCGCATGGCGAAGGTGCCGCTGCGATTTCACCTCGGACTCTATCAGGATGAGACGGCCCGGCTCTGTCACTGGCACGTCCCCGAGGCGCACTATCTCGAAACGTGGAGCGATGCCCGCGCCTTCGAGGGGACTGCCTCGGTCGTGCAGCCGCTGATCGCGCCGCTCTACGAGGAAGCTCGTTCCGCTCACGAGATCCTTGCGGCCCTCACCGACGAGCCGAGCCTTAGCGGACACGAGCTGGTCCGCGCTCACTGGCGCAGGTACTTCGGGGAACGCAAACTATCAGGCTCGTTCGAGGCGTTCTGGGAGAAGTGTCTGCATGACGGCATGGTGCCGGGGACGATGCGAGCGACGAAATCCGTCCAGCCGCGCCGCTCCTGGCCGGCTGACGATGCGAAGGAATGGGGCGACAGGGTCGCTACTCCCTCAGGGCTGGAGATCGTCTTTCGGCCCGATCCTGGCGTGTTCGATGGCCGCTTCGCCAACAACGGCTGGCTCCAGGAATTGCCGCGTCCCCTCACGCAACTGACCTGGGACAATGCCGCCCTGATGAGTCCCGAGACGGCCCGGCGTCTCGGCATCGGCCAGGGACGAGGCGGCTATCGTCCCGACCTGCACGCCCCTCTGACCGAAGTAGTCACCCTGCGCCTTCCCGGCCGTGACAGCGTCGAAGCAGGCGCCTGGATCCTGCCGGGCTTGCCTGACGATACGGTGACGGTCCATCTCGGCCTCGGCCGGACGCACGCCGGCAGCATCGGGACGGGCGTTGGCTTCAACGGCTATCGTCTGCGCACTTCGTCCGCTTCCTGGTTCGAGGCGGGCCTGCAAGTGACCCGGACCGGACACCAGACGCAACTGGCCAGCGCGCAGCATCATCACCTGATGGAGAACAAGAGTCTTGTCCGCACCGGCACTACCGATGGGAAGCTCACGTCCCTGGGAGAGCATGGTACCGGGGAGGAGGGACGGCATCCTCTCTCCTTGCATCCCGCCCACGAATACACCGGCCATCGCTGGGGCATGGTCATCGACCTGACCTCGTGCATCGGTTGCGGCGCTTGCGTCATCGCCTGCCAGGCCGAGAACAACATCCCTATCGTCGGCAAGGATCAGGTGCTGCGCGGGCGGGAGATGCACTGGATCCGCGTTGATCGCTACTTCGCCGGTGAGCCGGAGCAGCCGAAGGTCCACTTCCAGCCGGTCCCCTGTATGCACTGCGAGAACGCGCCGTGCGAGCTGGTCTGTCCCGTCGCCGCCACCGTCCACAGCGACGAGGGCCTCAACGACATGGTCTACAACCGCTGCGTCGGTACGCGCTACTGCTCGAACAACTGTCCCTACAAGGTGCGACGCTTCAACTTCCTGCAATACACTGATCGCGAGACCGAGACGCTCAAGCTGATGCGCAACCCCGACGTGACCGTGCGGACGCGCGGCGTGATGGAGAAATGCACCTACTGCGTCCAGCGCATCAACGGCGCTCGCATCGCGGCCGAGAAGGCGGGGCGGCGCGTCGAAGACGGCGAGGTGGTGACGGCCTGTCAGGCGGTCTGTCCGGCGGAGGCGATCCTCTTCGGCGACACCAATGACAGCAAGAGCGTCATCGCGCGCGCCAAGAAATCACCCCTGAACTATGGCTTGCTGGAGGAGCTGAACACCCGGCCGCGAACGACGTACCTGGCGGAAGTCCGCAATATCAACCCTGACCCTGACCTCAACCTCGGAACGGCCTGACATGGACACGCGAGATGCCGGGCCGTCTCCCGAGGAGCAGCCCGTCCTGGGGCCAGGCCATACCTTCGGCTCGATCACCGCCAAGGTCAGCGCCATCGTGCTGACCCAGCCGACGACGCGGCGCTGGTATCTCGGCCTGGCCGTTGGTTTCCTCCTGGTGATGGCCCTGACGACCACCATTGCCTATCTGCTGGCCGAGGGCGTCGGCATCTGGGGCGTCAATGTGCCGGTCGGCTGGGGCTTCGCCATCGTCAACTTCGTCTGGTGGATAGGCATCGGCCACGCCGGCACGCTGATTTCCGCGATCCTGTTGCTGTTGCGGCAACCCTGGCGCACCTCGATCAATCGCTTCGCCGAGGCGATGACGCTGTTCGCCGTCGCCTGCGCCGGCCTCTTCCCTCTCCTGCACATGGGCCGGCCGTGGTTCTTCTACTGGCTGATTCCCTACCCCAACACGATGGGCCTTTGGCCGCAGTTCCGCAGCCCGCTCGTGTGGGACGTTTTCGCCGTCAGCACCTATCTCCTCGTGTCGCTGCTGTTCTGGTATGTGGGGCTGATCCCCGACCTGGCCACCCTGCGCGACCGCTCGCGCGGTAAGCTCGGGCGCGTCATTTATGGCATTCTGGCGATGGGCTGGCGCGGCTCCATCCGGCACTGGCATCGCTACGAGACCGCTTATCTGCTCCTGGCCGGCCTGGCGACGCCCCTGGTTGTCTCGGTGCATACGGTGGTCAGCTTCGACTTCGCCGTGTCGATCGTACCGGGCTGGCATTCGACGATCTTTCCGCCCTACTTCGTCGCCGGGGCGATCTTCTCCGGCTTCGCGATGGTGCTGACGCTGGCCATCCCCATTCGCGCCATCTATGGGCTGAAGGACTTCATCACGGCCCGCCACCTGGACAACATGGCGAAGATCATGCTCGCGACGGGTCTGATCGTGGCCTACGGCTACTTCATCGAAG
>JBBRIK010000198.1:0-7584 GCA_038221045.1 Gemmatales bacterium | reverse complement strand
CAGGGTCTGGCCGTCCGGGCTGAAAACGACGTCGGTGATCGAGAGCGTGTGTCCGCGCAGGGTAAGCAGGCGTTCGCCCGTACTGACCTCCCAGACCTCCACGATGCCGGCGTTGCCCGCGGCGGCGAGGCGTTGGCCGTCGGGACTGAAGGCCATGCAGTAGAGTGGTTCCGTGCTCGATTGAAACTTCCGCACCTGTTCCCCCGTGGCGATCTTCCAGAGCCGGACTTCGCCGCCGCCGCTGGCCGAGGCCGCGAGGCCGCCGCAGGGGTGAACCGCGACGCGATTGATCGAGGCAGTATGCTTGTGAAACGTGGCGACCTCCTTGCCTGTCTGCACATCGTGAACGTGTACTTCATAAGCCTGTGCTTCATCGAGGCGACGAGCCTTGTGGTTTACCGTCGAGAGGAGCAATTTTCCATCGGGACTGAATACGAGTTCGGACACCTCGCAACGGGGGAGGGAGAACGTCTGCGTTACCTTGCCGGTCTCCAACTCCGCGAGCCGGACGGCGTCCAGCCGTTCGGCGGAGGCCACCTGGCGGCCATCGGGACTGAACGCCACGGCGGTGACAGGCAACGTGTAGCCGCCCAGCGTCGGCCCGCGCTGACCTGTTCGGGCATCCCATACGTTTACGGTCCTGCCCTTCTCATGGGCATTGAACATGTCCTTCTGATTGATCGCGAAGAGATGCTTGCCGTCTGGACTCACTTCGAGGATGTCAGCGCCCAGTTCCTGGGCGGAGAAAGCTCGAAGGACCTTGCGTTGAGCGATGTCCCACATGCGGATGGTCTTCCCCTCATTCCCGCGAACCAGTAACTCGCTCGAAGAAGCAAAGGCCAGTTTCCCGAATCCCACAGCAGGCTCGGAAAGCGCATCGGCCTCCTGTCCTTGCGTCGGGACCCAACCGCGAGCCTCGGAGTGAGTGGCGAAAGTGGAGATGGCCGCCAGTGCGTCTTCGGCGGGCGAAAACGCCATCTGGACGATCCTACCCGGACACCCGCGCATCTGGCGGACTTCTTTTCCTGTTGCCGCTTCCCAGAGCCGCACTTCTCCCGGTGTTCGACCGAAGAAATCCCCTGTGCCAAAGGCAAGCTTTCGTCCATCCGGACTGAAGGCCAGGGCCAGCACCGGTTGTGTCAACCAGCCAAGCGAACGGAGTTCGCGACCCGTGCTGCCCTCCCAGAGTTTGATGGCCTGATCGCCGCCGTCGGAGGCCAGCAGGTCCTCGCGGGGGCTGAATACGGCCGTGGACACATGCAGACGACTCCCCTTGATCGTGTACAGAGGCTTGCCGCTCTCAGCATCCCACACCTGGACGATTCCTGGGCCGATGCCATGACGCTGATTGGCGGGGACGGCCAGCCGTTTGCCATCGTGGCTGTAACTGACATCGACGGGATGATACTCAAGCGACAGGCTCAGGATCGTTTTGTCAGTCGTTGTGTCGCGGACTTCGACCACGCCATCCCCCAGCCCCCGAAGCCCGGCGATGGCGAGCCGGCTGCCATCGGAGTTGAAGGCCAAACCCCGGACGTCGCCGGGAAATGGGAACGTGTGGATCTCCGCGCCGTCAACCGCCCAGACCTTGACGGCATTGGGAAGGAAGTTGCCGTCGCTGGAGACAGCCGGGGGGCCTCCCGCCGCAAGGCAGCGTCCATCGGGACTGAAGGCCAGACGCGACACGAATTTCAACTGGCCGAGCGTCCGCAGAAGACGTCCATCTCTCGCATCTCTAAGGCGGATGCTTGTCTGGGAGACACCCTTTTCCGCCGTCGCCAGCCGATTGCCGGCGCCCAGTGCGACGGCGACCGCGTCCGGGATGACGAATCGCTGATTGCGGTTACGCCAGCGCAGATGATACCACTCCCAGTCGCGCAACTCCGGATCGACTTTGTCGAGGACCTGTTCCGCGGCGGCGACGTTGTTGGCCCACCATTCGCGATCCGCGAGGTTGATGGCGTGCTGATAGAGGTTCCGTTCGGCCCGGTCGCGCTGCTGTTTCGTCCGTGACTGCTCGGCGATGCTCTCCGCGAGCGACTGATTCCTCTCGTCGTTGTAGATCAGGGCCCAAATGACAAGGATTGCGGCGGCGAGCACGCTGACGAGGATGAGACCCGAACCGGCGGGATGACGTTTGGCCCACTTGAGACAACGCTCGGCGGTGGAGGTCGGGCGGGCCAGGATAGGCTCGCTTGCCTGGAAGCGGCGAAGGTCTTCCGCCAGCGCCAGAGCGCTTTCATAGCGTCTGCTCGGTTCCTTCCGCAGACATTTCAGACAGATCGTTTCCAGATCGCGCGGGCAGCGCGGCACCAGGCGCGATGGCGGCAACGGGTCTTCCAGCCGTACCTGAAGAAGTATGTCGAGGACCGTTTCGCCTTGAAAGGGAGGCCGGCCCGAGAGCATCTCGTACAGGATGGTCCCGAGTGCGTGGACGTCTGTCGCGGGACCAATCGGGCCGATCTTCTCGTCTACCTGTTCGGGCGCCATGTACCAGGGTGTGCCGACGATGTCTCCCGTCCGTGTCTGCCCGGAGACATCATCGAGACGCTTGGCGAGGCCGAAATCCGTAATCTTCGGGCATCGGGGATCGGGGATTGGGGATCGGGAAGAACCGTCAGACCTCTCTGTTTCCCCATGCCCGAGGCCCGATGCCCGATCCCCGAGAAGCACATTCGCCGGCTTCAGGTCGCGATGGACGATGCCGCGCTCGTGGGCGTGGTGCATTGCCAGCGCCAGCGTTTCGATCAGTGCGGCCGACGCCAGAGGCGGCTGCGGCTTGTGATCCAGGGCCTGGGCGAGGTTGCCGCCCTCGACGTACTCCAGCGCAAACCACGGCATTCCTTCGTGTTCACCGACCTCGTGAATCTGGACGATGTTCGGATGCTGCAACCGAGCGACAGCCTCGCCCTCGGCCTTGAAGCGCGCCAGAAGGGACGGCAACAGCGAGCCGCTGCCCTGGATCATTTTGAGCGCGACGACCCTATGGAGAGCCTGATGACGGGCCTGGTAGACGACGCCCATGCCGCCACGGCCCAACTCACCCAGGATTTCGTATCCGGGGACCTGAACGGACGAGAATCGGGCAGGAACGGACGGCAGCGTCTGATCCAGATCGGAGGCTTTCCAGGTCAGTTCGGGGAAACGGGCGACGTACTCCTCCACCGCCGGCGTCTCGCCCCGGCGACGCCGGACCCGAGCTTCTTCACGCAGCAGACGGGCAACGATGCCGGAATCGTTCAGCCTCGGAAAGTGACGCAGGTAATCCTCGACACGGACGGCCTCACCTGGAGTGTTCCTCAGGGTGCGGAAGTCCATGTCGATGACGACCAACTCCTCAAGAGTCGGCAGATACAGGGGATGATCCGGGGCAGGCAGGCAGGACTCGATCGTCAACGGTTCACCGGCCCGCCAGGCTTGCTCGAAGCGGCGGCGGGCATCCTCGTCGATCGAGAGCGGCAGGGAATTGAGGGACATTATTCACTCTCGCCCAGCAGGCGGCGCAACTTCGATTCAATTCGTTTGAGGATACGGCGGACAGTACGCTCCGAGCAGCCGAGGCGCTGGGCGACCTCGTCGTTGGTCAAGTCCTCCAGTTTCACCTCGACAATCTGGCGCTCCTCCTCATCGAGCGAACCAAGCAGGTGCTGCATCTGGTCGGCGAAGGCGACCGCCTCGGCGGGAGGAGGATTGGGGTCGGCCGGGTCAAGGCTGCCCGCGTTGCTTTCGACGGAGGGGGAGAGCGGCACCTCCTGAGCGATGCCGCGTTTCTGCCGCATGTGGAAGCGGGCCTGTTCGCGGACTTTCGTCAGGGTGATGACGCAAAGTAAGCGCCAGAGTGAACCGCTGTCGGGCAGTTGAAACTCGCCGACGCGCGCACGCCGCAGGAAGGTGCGATAGGCCGACAGCACCACGTCGTCCGCCTCGACCCGCGCCCGCAATCGGCCCGCAAGGTGGCGGTCGGCCAGGCGGTGCAGCGCCTCGCCATGCCGGTCCCAGAACTCGCGTTCGATGCGCGGGTCACCGGCGCGAAGTCCGTCGATCAGCCGCCGCCAGTCTTCGTTTTCGTCTGACATGGGCTTGCTCCCTCGCGGTTATCGCAACGAACGTCCAGCGTATCGCGCCGCCTGTCGAAATAACAGCGATTCTCTGCCGGCTCGTCGTCGAGAAAGTCCTGTTCGCGGGGAGAAACAGTCCTCCTTCAACGAAGAGGCCCATTGAAATCTGCTTTTCTTCTCGAATTGGATGTCCGGTCTCGAACGTGGATGGCAATTCTCTTCCAGAGAGGTCCCACAGGTTCGGCTCCAAGGGGAAGATCGATGTCATCCATTCGCGCACGGCTCCGCAGTCTCTCGTCCATGCTGCTCGCAGTCGTCCTGCTGCTGATCCTGGTGCGTGGCGTCGGGGCCGCCCCTGGTGGAACACTGCCGACGCCCTCCGAAGAGATCGAGGTGTTCGGCGAGAAACTTCCGAACGTCTGGTATCTCGTTGGCGCAATCGCCGGCATCCTCTTCACGATCGCGGTCGTCGTTGCCATTCTCATCAAGGTGGCGCAGTTGACATGGGTGCTGTACCACATCTTCAAGGTCGTCGTCGCCTTTCTCGTCCTGGCCGGCTTCATTGCCGTCTGGCGCATCCCTCTGCTGGCTCGTGAAAACAACGTCGAACAACTCGACCTCACGCTGGCCATCATCGATTCCCACCAGGGGGACAGGCTCTACCTCCTCGATGGCTATGAGAAGGGCTTGCAGGCGGTCCGGCTCCCTTACAAGCCCTCCCAGGGCAAGACGATTCAGTTGCAGTATCGCGGTCCCCATCAGTTCGAGCAGGAGGTCACTCAGGGAAGTCCACAGCCTTACGTCCTGAAATCGACCACTCCGCGCACGACCATCCCGGTCGAGCAACTCGCCGCCTCCCGGCATGCAATGGACCTGCTCTATCCAGCGGGCAGCGTGGCTCGCCAGCAGGTACTGGAGTTTGGAGGCGAGTTGTTCGCCCGCTCGCAGCCCGAGGTTGAGGACAATGAGTGGCACTTCAGCCCGGAGGCGGACGCCGCCCTGGGTATTGAGTCCCACGGAGGAGTGCATGGCCTCATGGAACAGGCCCGTCGGCGTGGAGTGCTGCTGCGGCGCGGCACCGAAGACGAACGCCTGTGGTGCGTCTGGCAGCGGCTGACGCTCGGCGACTCGAGGACGGCGGGCGATCTGCCCCGGCTGACGGAACTGGTCCATGAGGCGTATCCCGTCGAAGCCGACCGGCAGGCCGCCCTCGCCTGGGCCGAAACGTTCCATGCTCACGTCGTCAAATCCCACCGCGAGTTGGTGACCGACAAAAGCTATCGCCTCGGCCAGCACGACGTTCTGACTCCGCTTCCGGCGGGTGAGGCGACCTCTCACTGGCTGCTCTATCAGTACATCGGGCTGACGCGAGAATCGCGCCAGGCGGCGCGCCAGCGCTGGCTTCGATTTTTCGACGAGGACAAGAAGGGCAAGGTGAACGAGTGGGGCGAGGCACTGGAAAAGCAACGGCGCGAGGCGGGCGAGAAACTGCCTCCTGCCGGCGAAAACGTCGCGCTGCTTTGCGTCATCGAACGATTGACTGGCTCGGACGCCCTGAGGCGGCGCTGCCGGGGGATCATCGCCAAACATCGCCAGGACATCCTGGCTCAGTTTCCGGAGGCGGGCGAGTTAATCAACCTGAGCAGCACAGTGTCGGTCGCCATCGCCTATCCTAACGACGACCTGTACCATCTCGTTTTCGGCGCTCAGGACCCGCTGCGGCTCTGCGCTCTCGGAGGGTTCTGGTGGCTGTCGATCGTGCTGGTGCCGCTGGGCGTCATCGGTCTCCGCGCGTGGATCTTCGATCTGATCGGCCCGTACATGCTGCTGCTGAACGAGAACAACAAACGCTTCGCCCGCTATCGCAAAACCCAGCGCCAGTTCGAGTGGCTCAGCTTCGCGGTCGGTTACATCGTGGCTCCGTTCGTCCTGTGGAAGATGGCGCCCGATAGTCTGCCGGACCCACTGGCGGTCCTGGTGCCGACGGACTATCACCTGCTGGCCGGCGTGTTCGCCTCGGTCGTTCTCGGCGGCAGCGTCATCCTGTTTATCAACCGCCTGGTCGCCCTGGTGCTGATTCGTCTGGGCTGGGACATCGAGGAGACGTGGCTGGACGAGTTCCTCGGCGTCCTGATCGGCAGTGCGATCCTGTGGTACTTCGAGAACGACTGGAAATCGATTGTCGCCTTCGTGGTCTTCGCGGTCGTACCGGAGGTGCTGGTCCGCCTGAAGGCCCGGCGGCACAAGGAGGCGAACCCGGAAGCCGACGAGACGCCGGAAAAATCGAAGGCGGGGCTGCTCGGGTCTTGCCTGAGCGCGATTGTCGTCTGGACCCTTGTGGCCGCGGTCGCGATGGGTGCCTGGCTCGCCGCCAACGCCGCCTTGCAAACCTTGAACCACAACTGAGTTTCTTCCCCTCATCGATCCAGAGTGCCGAGTGATCCCCTCTCAGCCCCGGACAATCGTCCGGGGCAGTTTCGTTTTCGCTGCACCGTGGCCTGCGAAAAACCATCTCGATTCGTGTCCGCTTCCCCTGGCTGACGGCAATCTCCCGGTGAAGGGGTCGCCATCATATGACCCCGCTCGAACAACACGATCGACTAAAGTAAGGGGTCCGAAAATGAAGTCCTATCCTCTGCCGAATCTGACCGCGAAGCGAACGATTTTGTGTTTGGCCATCCTGGCTGTCGGCCTGATGCTGACCGGAGAGCCATCCACTGCTCAGGCCGCCAATGAGCCAGCGGCAGCGCGGATGGCCTGGCTCTACAACCGCGGCTCCTTCAAGATGACCCAGCGGAACCTGTGGACCGAGAAAAACCCGACGGGCGAGTTCCACTTCCGCGAGGTGGCTCGCACGGTTGGTTTCGTCGAGTTGCACGACGCTTCGCGGAAGATCAGCGTCCGGCTCTACGGCTCGACGATGTACTGGACTCGAGACCAGAAGGGGTGGAACTACCTCTATCACGGCCGCTGGGAAGACGCGAACAAGCGGCCACTCAACGAGGATCGCGGCGGCAAGGATCGCGCGGGGCTCGAAACTGCCGAACTGCGCAAGACGTTTCCGCATCTGGGACGCGACTACGAGCTTCTGAGTCCGGCGACGAAGAACTATAACTGCATCGCCTGGTGGATCGGCGTGACCAATAAGTGGGTGTGGCCGGGCGAGAAGGTCGCGGACTTCGATAGGCTCTACGGGACGAACGGCTACCAGCGGATCGGCGTCCTCGACTACAGCCGCAAGGCAGGACTGGACAAGATCGTCCTCTATGGCAAGCGCAAAGGCGACGGCGCCTGGGCCGCGACCCATGGCGCCCGGCAATTGGCGGACGGCTCCTGGTCGAGCAAACTCGGCGCGCTCCCGCTGATCCGCCACCTGGAGCCGGGCGACGTCGATGGCGATTGCTATGGCATCCCCATCGCCGTTTACGTCCGGACTCAGCGGCGCTGAGCGATCGGATTCCGAAGAGGCCCAGGATCCAGACCAGTCCAGGATGATGACGGATTTCATGCAGGCTCGTCACAAGTA
>JBBRIK010000197.1:0-7659 GCA_038221045.1 Gemmatales bacterium | reverse complement strand
ATATTCTGCGCTTTCTTACGCCGCAAATGGTGGTGGGGGGGGGGGGGTTCTTACATCCCCCGGTGGTCAAAAACCGGTCTTAATTTCCCACCCCGCTCGCCTCTCGCACTGCCAAAATCACCGATTTCGGCCTCGCCAAGGAACTCGACGCCGATTCGACGCGGACGCGCGACGGAGCGATCGTTGGAACGCCCAGCTACATGAGTCCCGAACAAGCCACGAGCGACGTCGCCAGCGTCGGCCCCCTGACCGACGTGTATGCGTTGGGGGCCATCCTGTACGAGATGCTGACGGGCCGGCCTCCTTTTCGCGGCACGACGGTCCTTGAGACGCTGGAGCAGGTCCGCACACGCGAACCGGTCGCGCCGGCGCAGTTGCAGCCGGGGGTGCCGCGCGATCTGGAAACGATCTGCCTGAAGTGCCTGCACAAGGAGGCACCCAGGCGCTATGGCAGTGCGGAAGCGCTGGCCGACGATCTCCACCGGTTTCGCGAGGGCAAGCCCATCCTGGCTCGTCCAGTCAGCAGGAGAGAACGGTTCGTCAAATGGATGCGCCGCCATCCCGGAATCGCGGCCCTGTCAACCGTGCTGGCTGTCGTTACCGTCGTGGCTTTCGGAGTAGTACTCTGGCAACTGAGCGAGACCCGGACCGCGCTGGCGAGCGAAAGAGAGGCCCTCGAAAAAGAGACGGAGGCGGTTCGGGAGGCGGACAAACAGAAACGGGCGGCGGTACTGAGCGCCGAGCGAGAGAAGCTCGCGAAGGAGCAGGCCCAGCGGGAACGCCGGACGGCGGAGCGCGAGGCGGCCAATCGCCTCTTTGAGCAGGCCTACGGCAAGTGCAACTCCGAGAACGCAGGTCCAGGAACTCTCTGGCTGGCACGCGCACTGAAAGAAGCCTGCCAGGCCGGCGCGCCGGAACTGGAGCACTCTGTCCGCATGCACCTGGCCGACTGGAGCCTCCAGTTGCACCCGCTCCGCTCCCTCCTCTCGCACGACAGGCACGTTGTCAGCGACGCCGCCTTCAGCCCCGACGGTCGAACCATTGCGACCGCCGGGCACGACGGCACGGCGCGATTGTGGGACGCGGTCACCGGCCAGTTGAATGAGCTTTCGCTGCGCCACGAGGGCGGCGTCGATTCCGTTGCCTTCAGCGAAGACGGCCGGACGATCATCACCACGACTGGGGACAAACGAATTATCGCCTGGGACGCGGCCACAGGCATGCGCCGAGGACCGGGATTTCGGCCCGAGGGAGCAGTCCGGTACTGGGCGTTTCGCGCCGATCGTGGGGCGGTCCTCATCGCCGGCGCGGACAAAACCCTCCGGCTCTGGGACGTGATGACGGGCAAGCCCCTCAGCCCGGCGATCCCCAACATCGGCACCCAGCGTGCAGTGCTCAATCCCGACGGCAAGGTCCTCCTGACCTTCAAGCCGGACGCGACAGCCCAGTTGTGGGACACTGCCACGGCTATGCCCCGTGGCACGCCCCTGAAGCACCAGCGGCCCATCGTCGCGGCCGCCTTCAGCCCGGACGGCCAGGTTGTCCTGACCGGCAGCGAGGACCACACGGCACGCCTCTGGGACGCGACAACGGGAGCCCTCGTCGGCGCTCCCCTGGCGCATCCGGTCGCCGTCGAGACGGTCGGCTTCAGTCCTGACGGTCAAACTCTCCTGACCGCCACCGGCGTTATTGACCATACCGTCCGCCTCTGGGACCGGACCACGGGCCGGCTTCGAGTGCCGCCGCTGCAACTCGACAGCATGATCCGTGCGTTCGCCTTCGGCCCGGACGGCCTGCTCCTGACCGGCACCCAGGAGGGCGTGGTGCGGCTCTGGGACGTCTCGACCGGCCAGCCCCTTGGTCCCGCCTTGCAGCATCCCTTCGGCATCAACCGGGTCGCCTTCAATCCGCAAGGGAAGACTTTCGTTACTCTCAGCCTTGAGACGGCCGCCCGCCTCTGGGAAGTCGGTCCCCCCAGAGAACAACTCGCTGCCCTGCGGCACAAGGACCTGATCTGGCGTGTGGCCATCAGCCCCGACGGCAAGACCATCGCCACCGGCAGCGCGGATGGGACCGCCCGGCTATGGGAGGCGGGCACCGGTCAGCCGCAGGGAGCCGTCCTCACCCATCGACTCTCAGTTGACTCCCTGGCCTTCAGTCCCGATAGTGGCACGCTTGCCACGGGGAGCGCGGACGGGACGGCCCGCCTGTGGGACTCCTCGACCGGCCTGCCCCGGACGGACCCCATGAAGCACGAAGGCAAGGTGACGGCCTTGACCTTCAGCCCTGACGGAAAGTTTGTACTGACGGGAAGCGCCGACAAGACGGCTCGGCTATGGGACACGGCGACGGGCAAGATGTCAGGCCAGCCTTTGCGGCACCAGGGGGCAGTCAACGCCGTGACGTTCAGCCCCGACGGCACGACCTTGCTGACGGGCGCCGATGACTTCTTCGCCCGCCGTTGGGACGCCGCCACGGGGACGCCCCGCGATCCGCCCTTGCGGCACCTGGGCACCGTCCTCGCCGTGGCCTTCAGTCCCGATGGCAGGACGATCCTCACCGGGATGGCAAGCACGGGAAATGCGGCCCGGCTCTGGGACTCCGCGACCGGCGAGGCAAAAGGCCCGCTCTTACAGCACAAGAACATTGTCCAGGCCGTCGCCTTCAGCCCGGACGGCCGCAAGGCGTTGACCGCCAGTCTCGACAATACGGCCCGGTTATGGGATGTGGCGACGGGCAAGCCCATCGGTCCACCCTTGCAGCACAAGGGCTGGGTCTGGTCGGCCGTCTTCAGCCCCGACGGACAGACGGTCCTGACGACAAGCTGGGACAAAACGGCGCAGCTCTGGGAAGTGTCCACGGGCAAGCCGCGCGGCCCACGTCTGCGGCACGGCGGCGAGGTCGTGTCGGGAGCCTTCGCTCCCGATGGCCGGAGCGCGCTGACCAGCGGCGCGGACAAGGTCGCCCGGCTCTGGCGCGTGTCGCCGCCGGTCGAGGGCGATCCTGAGCGCATCCGTCTCTGGGCCGAGTGTATCACCGGGATGGAACTCGACGCCTTCGGCCTGGCTCACGTCCTTGCTCCCAGGGACTGGTTGCTCCGAAGTCGTCAGCTCGAGAAACTCGGCGGCCCGCTGGCGGCCGCCCCGTAAGGTCTGTCACTCCTGCAACTTAATCGGCGCGAAGTCCGCGAGGTTATTGCTCGGCTTCGCATAGGTCGTGTCATCCGCGTGTACTCGCGCTGGCTCTCGGGATGAGCGGACCGTTGCCTGCCGTGGTAGAAAACCATTGACGGAACAAGGGGGTAGCCGCTACTCCCCTCCCTGGTTGGTAGAGTTACAGCTCATGAAGAGACTTCCGAATCACACCAACACCTGGTTCGGCGGCCACCACTACACGATAGGATTCGCTCACTCGATGGCCTGAATGGCTTCGTGAATCAATACCCGGACTTCCCGCGTACACTGTACCTTAGCCGTGTACCAAGTGTACGTCCGCCGTTGCGCCTCGTGGAGTGTGGGCAATGCTGATTTCGCGATACCACCGAGTTTACCCAACGCAGTCACAACAATCTCGATCGCGTCGAAAATCTTCGGGTCGGACACCGCGCGATCCAACAGGAGCGTTCTATGCGTTGTGTCCGCCAGAGGAGACCGTGTCGGTAGCCGATGATCGCGACGGCGGACACAACGCATAGAACGCTCCTGCTGTAGTGGACCCGCCCCGCCATGCTGTTTTCAACACTATACGGCTGCACGGGCGGGGCTGGCCGCTGAGCGAGGGCGTTCGGCCTTCGCCCGCCGCCCAGTCTGGTACTACCACTCTGCACTGACGGCGTAATCGTCGTCCTCCAGAAATTCGATGTCGTCTTCCTCATCCGCGTGTGGGCGAATCCCCAGGAAGTGGCGAAAGATCACGTGCAGGGCGCGAGCAGTTTGCTTCGGCGTTGCGCGTCCGAGCGAGTACATGTTGCGTCCCGTCTTGGTCAAGTACGGCCGCGGAACACGAGCGCGTCGCGCCACAAAATCGAGATCGACGGCAACCGACTTCCTCAGTTTGATCACTTCGTTACGCATGAGAATGTCCGCGAAGTGGTAGCTGTCCACTCGAAGACCCATGCCCTGAGCCTGGAAGGTGATCCAATCCTTCCATTCCGGCAGTGCGCGTAAACGAGTGACCGCGTCCGCCATCGCGTCGATGGGGGACAAGAAATCCTCGTCCGAGGGATGCTCCATGAACGGTCGCGTCACGGACGTTACCTCCGGAGTCGAACGACCCACGCTCAGCAGCCGTCCCACGCGGGAGGAGGCGCTGAAACGCGAGAAACCGTCATTCGCGTGGCCGCTCTGTTGCAGCAACTTGTTCGGCGATCTGACGGGCGAAACCGCAGCCTGCGGTCGGAGGGGGGAGCGGTGTACCGTCTCGGTCGGCGAATTCCAGCCACTCCCCGACGATCTCGCACAATTGGCGGTACACTTCCACCTCATCCGTTCCATGGCAGCACGGCCCGATCACTCCCGGACACTGGCCGACAAAAGCCTTATCCTCCTCCGACCACTCCACGATCTTCACATACTTCCCCGTAAGAGTCATGACTGGGACTCCTTGATCGCCCGCCGGACTTCCTTTGCCTGGTACGGCTTGGCGTCATCCCCCGGTTTTCCCGATAGGGTCACACGGCCACCTTTAGGATGTTGGTAGTTGCGGTGGCCTCCCTTGCCGCCACGGTTCACGAATCCCGCATGTTCCAGATCGCTCATCAACTCCCGGACCTTTCGGGCCATTAGGTTCGCACCAATCGAGAAGGAAAGGAGAAACCGTCTTGCCAACCAGCTCACCTGCCCGGCGGGCGCGGCGAGCGTGAACTCTCTGAAAACCTACATGCCCGCCGGGTCAGGTGCATCGCCTGGTTCAGCCCTCCCGTTAGCACCCTGGCGTATCAGCTGGATCTGTTGTGCGGTCAGCAACTCGCCGAGCGGCGTGTCCATGTTCTGCGCTATGCGGATTGCCTGCAACTGCTCGGGTGGAGGCACGATCAGTGCCCGTCGGCTCCAGACGTCCAGCTTCTGGAAGAACCGGCCGCTGATGTCCACCCCGTCCCCGATTTCCTGGCCGATCTCGTGGAGGACCGTGATCCCGAGCAACTTCAGCTCGTGGATCGACTCCGACTCGTACCGAGTGCCCCAGGCGACGGCCTTGCGGTACGCCTCGCCGGCGTCGGGGGCGCTGAGCAGGACGTTGCATGTCTCGCACAGATAACGACGGCGACTGCGCTTCTTGGGCTGCGCCATCATCACCACAGCGACGTACCACATACGATGTCCAACTGGGGCCGTACGACGAGGCTCAGCAGCCGGCTCATGCGGGAGAAGATGCTGAAGCACAAGGATCCGCAATTCTCGTGGCCGGTCTGCTGTAGCCGCGGGTTCAGCGCTCAAGACCAGCCGACCTTGTATCCCATCGATTCTAACAAATGCAGCAGGTCAACGAACAGTGGCCAGGACGCCAAAATGCCCACAACTTGGAGGAAAAACACCGAACCACGAAGGGCACCCACGCGAGAGCAACCCAGCAGTGCGGACAAATGGTCAGCGACTCCGCTGCTAACCCCCCATGCCCAGACCACGCAGCCGAGCATGACAATCGGCATTAGAAGGATGCCGGCAATGAATGCTCCGAAATAGAGGACAGGCCAGGCAAGGACCGCTGTGAGAGGGGGGAGCAGCCCCAGCAAACAACCAGCGATGCGAATGGCCGTCTGCCTCTCCGTCAGCAATCGGCTTTGCACGACAAGGGACAGCAACCCAGCGGCGACGAAAACCGCCCCCGCGATGAAACCGGCTCCCCCGGCCATGACATCCAGGTGATTCCGGGAAGCAAGGAAGAGGAAACTGCCAGCCATCCCGCCGGCCCCAGCGATTAGCGTCAATACGGAGAGAACAGCAACGAGTGTCGGGAGTTGCGGAAGCGACTCGGAGGACAGTGCGGTGGTAATGCGAGTGTCTTGCGGTGGATGGCTCACAGGTTGTCCTTCGCTGAGATGCGGCCGGGATCGTTGTTGCCCGCCGAACGACACCGCTCACCAGCCGGCTCACGCGGGATGATACGCCAAGGCAGTAGGGCCGTCAATCGCGGCTGCCGTCGGCTGCGGCGGCTGGTTTGGCGTTCGCGCTAATGAATCCAGGCGCGCTGAATCTCTTTGACTTTCCCGTTGCCGTCAAACAACACGTTGAACTGCCAGCCATAGGAGCCGCAATCGAAGCGGTACACCTGCGCTCCGCGCGGGGCCGGCCAGAACGGGAAGTTGTAAATGCTGTCGTTCGAGGATTTGGGGTCCCCGAGTAGAGTCACGACTTCCTCCTGTGCCTTCCCGACCAACTCGACAGTGTTGAACACCCGCGATGCCGCTCTGATTGCCTTGTCCGTGGAGGCCCGTGGGTTGGACCCGTGGGTTGGGTCGGGGTTTCCTTGCAGTGGCTGCGTTTCCCACATGAGTTTGAGGTCGCGCTGCACGTCCATTGACTTCTCAAGATCATCCCTGAACAGTCCGGTAAAAGGGGCGCTTGTCTCCGGCTGTCGGAAGTGCCACCAGAGCAACACTCCCACCGCCAAGGCAGCCGCCGCAAACAACAATGGCCAACGACGGTTTCGCATATCCTCCCCCGCCGAACCTTTGAAGTAGGCCGATTTGCAGGCGGCTTATTCCGGTTTCTCGATTGACCTGTGAATCGGTCCGCTGATCTATCACCAGGCTCCATTGGCCTCTCCAGCCGAGTCTATTCCCGAGGACGTCCCGTAAGCCGATATCGTCCCTCGCGGCTGCCGGCTCTTGATAACTGTACCCCATCTGCTTGCCTCGCCCGTGTCTTGCTACTCCACACGGTCATAATGACCGTGGCACCCTATCCCGAATCCGGTCACTCCTGAAACTTGATCGGCGCGAAGTCAGCAAGGTTATTGCTCGGCTTCGCATAGGTGGTGTTCATCCGCGTGTACTCGCGCTGGCTATCGGGATGGGCGGTGAACTTCGGCTTCAGTCCCTGGTCCGCGACGCGATGCCGGGTGAAACTGCCGTGCCAGGTGATGCCCGTCCCCGAGGTCGGCTTCTTCGCGTCGGGGAAGGCGCTGTAGGGGAAATACACCTCCATGCTCCAGAAGTCCTTGCCGACAAAGATCGCCTTCTTCATGCCCTTGACGTCCCAGCTAAAGTCCTTGCCCTTCGCGTCGGCGACCGCGCCATTGGGATTGACGATGAAGTGATAGAACTCGCCCTCGTTCTTGCCGGTCACGTCGAATAGCAACTCGATGTTGTCGTCCCACCACAACATCGAATCGTCGTGGCCCTTGATGCCGCGTTCGATCCGTTCCGGCGTCGGCTCCGTCATGCGGAAGCCGAACGTCACGCCCGCCGGCGTCCACACGGCCTTGACCGTCGTGGGATACTTGACCGGCTTGTTCTCCCAGGCCATGACGAACGGCACCTCCTGCGCTCGCTTCCAGACCGCGTCGTCGAGCTTGCCGTCGATGACCGGATCCTCGCCGACCTTCTGGACGATCAGCGGCTTGAGTCCGCCGCCCTTCGCATAGCTCTCCGACTCCTTGAAGAACTCCTTGAACGGCCCGGCATAGTAGTCGATCCGCTGCACGATGGTCTCATTGCCC
>JBBRIK010000196.1:0-7684 GCA_038221045.1 Gemmatales bacterium | reverse complement strand
GGGCGGTTTTCGTCGATGTCCTTGAAGCAGAAGTACGGCGTGCCGCTGTTCTCGATGATCTCCTCGATCACGGTATAGATCGGCGCATCCATGCCGCACTTGAAGCTGGACAACTCCAGGGCTACCAGGTTCGGATGCCGGGCCGCGAACTTGGCCGCCCATACCTTGCGGTTGGTGTTTTCGCTGTAGCTGTTCTTCCACACATCCTCGATGGACAGCGCGCTCTTGAAGTCGCCGCGCGCTACTTCCGCGCCGAAAAGTTGCTCCAGGATGTCCTCGTCGAGCGGCAGATGGTCCTGCGAGAAAATCGGGTAGCCGAGCTTCTGCATCTCGTCGGTGATCTCGTGGTTGAGTCCCGGATCGTTGTGGTACGGCCGGGCCAGCAGCACCACGCCGAGCCGCTGCTCGCGCACCAGCGTATCGAGCATCACTCGCGACTTCTTGCGCAGGCCGTCGTTGTAAGCCGCCAGCGCCTTGAATCCCTCCGCGACGGCCCGGTCGTTCTCCTCCTCGGACAGCCCGAGTTCGTCGCGCCAGTCCTCGAACATGGCGTGGGCGGTGGCGGTGGCGTCATCGAGCTGGGCAAAGGTGCTCTTGTAGACGACGCCGAGTTCCTTGAAGAGATTCGATTCCTTGATGAAGGCCGCCTTGGTCGCCTCCGGCGTGGCCGTCACGGTCGGGCAGGCGCGCGTATCGAGGACGCTGTCCAGGAAGGTCGGCAGCGAATCAATCATCGGGAAGAAGAGATAATCCAGCGGTTTTTCCGCCGAGTGCTTGCGGTAGAGCAGGTTGTGGACGTGCGGAATGCCGACTTTCGACGGGAAGCAGGGGTCGATGGCTCCGCGCTTGGCGCCTTCCTTGTAGAGCTGTTCGCTGGTGTAATCGCTGAAGATCAGGTTCTGCGGATCGAGTCCCAGGCTCTGGAAATAGCCGAGGAAGAACGGCGCGACGCTGTACATGTTCAACGCTCGCACCATGCCGATGCGGACCTGTGGCCGTCGCTTCATCCGCTCGGCCCGCTGGTGCAGCTGGCCCCGGCCGAACACATTCCACAGCCTCGGTTGCGGCATCGAGTCGGCGACGCTCGCCACGTCCACCGGCTTGAAGACGTCGTGAGCGGCGATCTCGACGAAATTGGTGTTGGCGGCCTTGACCGTGTCCAGCCCCTTCTTGATCTCGCGCATGTCGTTGACGTCTTCCACTGTGCCTTTTTCGCAGGTGGCGATAATCAGGCGCTGCTCATCGACCTGAAGCGGCACCTTGGTTTTCGTCTTCGCCGCGGGCGCCTCGACGACCGTCAGCGACACGGCCTTGTCTGGATCCGTCGTCTTGACGTCGATGAAGGTGCGCAGGCACTTGTTCTTGCAGAAATAGCAGCGCGTCTCCTCGCCCCGGGTGGAGCGATAGCGGATGCCCTGCACTTTCTCCAGGCCGATGAAGGTCGTTCGCCGGCCCTGTTCCATGTACAGGCGATGGGCCTCGACGGCGCAACCGAGCGCGCCCGCCTCGCCGCAGAACTTGTGGACGCGGACCTCCGGCTTAACGCCGCTGCCGACGAAGCGGGATTCGATGAAGTCCACCTGCGACTTCACTGCGGCCATGTTGTGCTGCGTGCCGCCCTGAAGGACGAAACGCGAGCCGAGCTTGACCAGGTTGGGAATCTGGCTGACGTACAGCCAGATGTTCTTGGGCAGGACCGCGGCCAGGCCGGCCATGATCTCGTTGGGAGACCAGCCCTGACGCTGGAAATCGACGATGTCGGACTGCATGAAGACCGCGCAGCCGTAGCCGAAGTCAGGCATGCCCCGAGCAGAGAAGGCGATGTCCGCATAGTCCTCGACCTGGTAGCCGAAGCCGACCGCCGTCGATTGGAGGAAATAGCCGTTGCCGGCCGAGCACTGCGTGTTCAGTTTGAAGTCCTTCACCTGACCATTCTTGAGGACGATGAGCTTGATGTCCTGGCCGCCCACGTCCACGATCACGTCGGTGTTGGGATAGAGGTGCAGGCCGGCCTGGGTGTGCGCCACCGTCTCGTCGAGTGCCACGTCGGCGGCGATCACGTCCTTGAGAATGTCCTTGGCGTAGCCGGTCGTGCCGACGCCGAGGATTTCCAGAGTGCAACCCTGGTCGAGGACCTGCTGGTGCAACTTGCCGAAGATGTCCATCATGTCTTCGATGGGGTTGCCTTTCGAGAGTTGATACGCCGTGACGATGACATTCTTGTCCTCGTCCACCAGGACGCCCTTGGTGCTGGTCGAGCCGCCGTCGAGGCCGGCGAAGGCCCGCAGCGTCGTCCCGGGAGTGAGGCGTGGTGGCAGCCAGGGCTCCTTGCGGAACCGGCGCTTGAATTCGTCCAGCTCCTCTTGCGACTTCCACAGCCCGGCGGAACCGCGTTCCTTCTTCTCCTCGACTCGTCCTGTCTCGATGTACCACTGGAGCTGTTCCCGTCCCTGGTAAACGCCCAGGTTCGGATCGTCCTGCACCTCGACCTTGGCGAACTCGACCGCGCCGAGGGCCGCGAAGTACTGCGCGTTCTCCGGCACGATGATCAGGTCTTCCACCGGGACGCCCGGCGGCAACTCGACCTTGCGCTCTTTCCAGATGACCGGGATGTTGTGCCGCCAGCATTCCAGCATACCGCGGATATACGTGTTCGGTCCGCCCAGCAGCAGCACCTTGGGCCGGAGTGTGTTGCCGCGCGTCAGCACCGACAGGTTTTGCTGGATGATCGACTCGAACAGGCTGGCCATCAGCTCGTCGGGCGGAACACCCTGTTTCTGCAGGCCGTTGACGTCCGTCTCGGCGAAGACGCCGCACTTGCCGGCGACGGGATGCAGTTTCAGGCCGACGTAGCCCATCTCGCTGAGGCTCTCGGCCGGGATTTTCAACTTGGCGTTGATCTTGTCGATGACCGCGCCGGTTCCGCCGGCGCACTTGTCGTTCATCGACGGGATTTTCTTCTTCTTGCCGGTCTCGGGGTCTTCCTTGAAGACGATGATCTTCGCGTCCTGGCCGCCCAGTTCGACGACGCTGCGGACGTCGGGGTAGAGCTTGTCCACGGCCAGCGACACCGCGTTGACCTCTTGCACGAACTTGGCGCAGAGGTGCCGGCCGACGTTGCCGCCGCCGGAGCCGGTAGTGAAAATGCGGAACGTCGTCGGCGATAGACCAGGAAAGGCCGCCGCGATCCGCTCCAGGAACTCCAGGCATTTCTCCGGCTGCTTGGTGTCGTGCCGCTGGTAGTCCTTCCACAGGAGCTGATCGGTGACCGGATCGACGACCACTGCCTTGACCGTGGTGGAACCCACGTCCAGGCCGATGATCAGCCCTTGCGGATACTGTTCCGTTGGTTGAAACACCGCGCTGCGGCAAGGGACATGACCACCGCTTTTGGGTCTGGGCTGGGTCAAGGCTCCCAGCCCCAGCGCGAGCAGTTTCGTGTCCTTGGGTTCATGAGAGTGCGGCTTCGAGGAGCAGCACGACCCGCCCGATTCGGCGGCCTGCGGTTCATCGTGACAGCCGCAGCTTCCGCTGGAGCAGGAGGAACCCGAGTTTTCCTGATGATCGAGGTGGGACACGATGGTTTCCTTTTCCCTGGCGAGCCGGCTTTCTTCATGAGGTCCGTGACGTGCAGGATGAAATTCGCCGCCTGGCCGATGACGCCTTCATGATGCGGGATGATCTGAAGCGGACGGCGCAGTGCGGGCTTCCCGGCGATGAATGCCTGAATCTGTTCCAGGCTGTAGCCGGTCTGCTGGACCACCCTGGCGAACTCGTTCTTGCTCTTGACCTTGGCTTCGCCGAGGGCCATCTGCACCCGGCTATAGGCGTTGATGTCGCCCTCGCCGGAGGTCTCGACCGGCAGGAAGATCATGTCCGGGAAGTGACTGACGACGGCGGCCTGGGCGCCGTCGGATTGGGTGCTGGGCATGCAGCCGAACGGCTTGAGAGACAGCACCATGTGCGCGAGGTCGTGGTTGGCGTAGTAGATGTTTTTCGCCACTTCCATGTGGCCCTCGCCGCCCTCGGATCGGCTGTTGTAGTAGGGATTGCCGAGCCGCTGCAGTTCGAGCTGATTGACGAGCTTGTGAGCCGTCCCGCCCAGGGCAGTCCGCAGCCGTTCGTACTCGCGATTGATGATCCGGTCGGCCGCGCCGAACATGGCCAGTTTGCTGCGGAACCCCAGAGTGTGGCGAAGCCGGCCGAAGAGGTTCCACTTTCGCGGCGGTTTCTGGTTGTTGGCGAGTCCCCGGCTATCGCGGTAAACCTGCATCGAAGAGAAGAGGATGTAGCTGATCCAGGTCGCAACCGGCTCGACGAGGACCTGCGCTCCCTCGCCCTCCAGGAACGAGAACATGTGGAAGTTGCCGTCGCCCTCGGTGGTCTGCGCCCAGAACTCGCCGGTCACCTTGACGATGGGCCGGGATCGGGTGTAGTCCACCTCGACGCGCTCGTTGAGGATGTCGCGGCACTTCTCGAATGCCTTCGTGAAGGTTCGGCCAAAGAGCTGATCGCGGATCTTGGCCAGGTCGTCCGGCCCGCTCAGAGGCATGCGGTTGCTGAGGAATCGGCTGGCCCAGTTGCCGCGAACGTCTTGGAACGCCTTTTTCTCCAGGGCTTCCTCACCTAGACGCAGGCACTCGGCCAGGGCGGCATTGGTGCTGCCGGGGACGACCTCGTAGGGCCGGATGTGATTGGCCACTTCGTTGAGCAGGTCGCCAAGGAACAGGGCGTTCAGGAGTGCCAGGAAGAGGTTCAGGTTGAACTCGATGCCGGCGCCTTCGCCCGCCTGGTTGGCCCCGCCGCACTGGTCGAACAGGAGGACGCGGAAGCCGTCGAAGCCGCTGTTGCGCAGGGCCAGGCGATACTCGGCCTCGTACATGCCGAAGCGGCACGGCCCGCAGGTACCCGCCGTGACGAACACGTAATCGTTGAGGATCTTCTCGGGGGCCACTCCCTTCTTGTCGCGCAGTTCCTTCAGGTAGTTGACCAGGTTGCCGACCGTGAAGTAGGTGGGATTGCACTGGCCGTTGTTGCCGTACTCCTTGCCGGCCTGGAAATCGGCCTTGCTCGGCGTTGGCAGGCGCGCGACCTTGTAGCCGAGGCCGCGCAGGCCAGCCAGGATCAGCTCTTCGTGGCGGAGCGTCAGTCCTCCAGTGAGGATGGTCACGTGCTCGCGCTGGTCGCGCGTGAAGGGCCGCTCGACCGGTCGTTTGAAGTGGGACCGCGGCGGTGCGCCCAGGCCGGCTTCGCGGAGCAGATGCTCGCGCTCGCGGGCCACCTCCTGATGGATGCGATCGTGGACCAGAGGCAGCGAAACGCGGTTCGCTTCGTCAGAGTGTACGTTCGGCGCGTGGATGACAGACATGGTTTACCCCGGTGAAAAGTCCATGTTTCAATCGTTTCAATCCGCCCACGGGTCACGACCCAGGAGAAAGTGCCTTCCTAAACGTGAGACAGAGTGTATCACTGCGGATTCCCGACGCAAGAAAAAGATCGCTTCAATCTTTTCCTGGGCCAAGGGGAAATGAGAGCTCGAGCAGGCTCACGGCCCTACTGGCTCCAATACGATCTCGTGCTTCTGCTCTCCCTTGCGGACGGTGTACGTCAAGTCGGTCAGTTCCACCTTCTGATACTTCTCGCGAATCTTGATGGGTTTCGGAGCGACGATAGGCTTCTCACCCGGCTTTCCGACAGCCGAAAAGCCAGTGCTGCCGGGCGCCAGGCTGCGGACCACGATCTTCATCGGCCCGAGAGGAAGGCCCGGAACGCGATAGGCCCCTCCTTCTCCGATCCCGCGTGTCCGGGAAATCCCGTGCTCGTCAACGAACGTCACCTCTCCGGCTTGCAGAAAATCGCCGTCCTTGATGCGGACCGTGCCGCTCACCTCACCCTCCTGGGACTGCGAACTGCACCCGCAGACAAGCAGGAACCCCAGCAAGGAGAACAGGCGTCGTGGATGGTTCATGGCCTGTCTCCTCACCAGTCGTTTCCGAGAACATCGTTGCTGTCGGGTGTGCAGGCGGCCCACCAGGTCTCGCCTGAGACCCCGGCCGTCACGACTCGGACGCTGCCGTCGGCCATGCCGACGTTCATCGCACTGTGTCCCGTCGAGGCGAGCCAGGGATCGCACTTGTCGGGACGGGGCTGGACCTGGAATTTCGACGCGGGACCAATCGTGTAGGAACTCCACGCCACCGCGAAGGCCGAATGCATTGGCAGCGCACTTGGATCGCCCAGCACGGAGTACGCCCACAGAGATCCCCCCTTCCGGCCGCCATCGCTGGCGCTGGCAAATTTTTCCGCGACGAGGATCGTCTGGCTCGCACCGTCGGGCAAACCCGTCAGATAGCGGCGTTTTCCCTGGGCGCTATAGATGTAGTAGCGGTAGGGGGCAAGGTTGGGGTCGTTGGAAGGGCCGTACACCTGGCAGAATACCTGCACGTTGACCGCATAGGAACTCGCGCCCCAGGTCGTACCGGGGAGCGTCACCACGCCGTCGTTCTCGACGGTGGGGTCCGAGGGACAGACAAACGTCTTGACGGGATAATGGTAGATGTCGGCTTTGATCGGATCATACCCGCCGGAACATGCCGACTTCTTGTAGAGCGGCCACTCTGAGATGTTGGGAAGCAGATGGAAGCCGGCCGTGCCGGAGGCGTTGCCGTTGTACTTGCCAATACCCGGGGGCAACAGGCCGTTATGGTCGTCGGCGGTTTTAATGAAGCCCAGGGTAATCTGCTTCATGTTGTTCTGGCAGGCCGCGCGATGGGCGCTCTCGCGCACCTTTTGCACGGCGGGCAGGATCATACCGATGAGGATGGCGACGATGGCAATCACCACCAGCAACTCGATCAGCGTGAACGCTGGACGATGGGGCGCATCTCGCGGCGGGAATGGTTCGCACTTCACGATTCGTCTCCTGTCGGAAAAGCATCCCAGATGCGGACGCAGCCGTCTTCTCCGCAACTGGCCAGCCGCAGGCCATCGGGACTGAACGCGACACCTGTCGCCGGGCCGTCGTGGCCCGCCAAACTCAGCACTTCCTGCTGGACCGAAACGTCCCATAACTTGACCGATCCATCGAGGCTGCACGAGGCGAGCCGCGTGCCATCGGGACTGACGGCCACGGATTCGACGGGACTCGCGTGCCCCTTCAGGACGCCGAGCGGCCTGCCGTCGCGGGCGTCCCACAAACGCAAGGACAGGTCGGTGCCGCCCGTCACCAGCAGTTTCCCGTCGCGGCTGAAGGCCAGACACGTCGTCGTGTATTTCAGCCCTGCCAGATCGTACAGCACCCTGCCCGTGGATGCCTCGTAAACCCGGACCTTCGTGCCGGCGATGGCAAGCTGGCCGCCGTCGGGCGAAAAAGCCAGGGCGAAGACGTCGCCGGCGAACTGAGGGATCAGCGGGACTTCCACGAGCGTTTTGAGGTCCCACATTTTGGTTCGCTTGGTGTTGACGCCGCCACACGTTGCCAGGAACGCTTGTTTGCTGAAGGCGACCAGGCTCGCGGCTTCCGTGGGCATTGACTCGCGCCCGCCTGGTACTCCCGAAGCGTTCCAGACGGAGACAGGTTTCGTGCTGGACCCGGCGACGAGCGTCTGGCCGCCGGAGCTGAAGGCCAGGTTCGCTCGCCTCGGTTCCCTGGGAGCGTCGAGCTGAGTGCCGATCGCACTGGAGA
>JBBRIK010000195.1:0-7700 GCA_038221045.1 Gemmatales bacterium | reverse complement strand
CGCCGGCGGCGGAAGCGGATGGCCTTGTTGAGGCAGCAGGAGCAGGCGAGGGCGGCCAGGGTCCGCCCTCGCGGCCGCGCGGCCGACTCCATACAACGATGCTCAGCGACCCGCGCCGCCGAGTACACGCAAAGGAGCGTCATGGCTTTTTCCGCTGCCGTCATCTGGGACGTCGATGGCACGCTCGTCGATACCGCCGAGATGCACTTTCAGGCCTGGCTCGAACTGTGCCAGGAACTCGATCGCCCCTTCACCCGCGACGACTTCGCCGCCACCTTCGGCCGGCGCAATCCCGAGATCTTTCGCATCCTCTTCGGCAACCGCTTCGACGACGCCGAGATCGATCGTCTCGCGCTGCGCAAGGAAGAGTTCTACCGCGGCGCGGCCCGCAACGGCGTCGATCTGCTGCCTGGCGTGCGTCCTCTGCTCGAAGGACTGAAGGCGGCCGGCATCGCCCAGGCCATCGGCTCCAGCGCTCCTCGCGCCAATGTCGAACTTATCGGCGAAATCACCCGCAGCCAGCATCTGTTCGACGCGGTCTCGTGTGCCGAGGACACCACCCGAGGCAAACCCGATCCGCAGGTCTTCCTCGTGGCGGCCCAGAAACTCGGCGTCGCGCCGGACCGTTGCGTCGTCATGGAGGATGCGGTTGCCGGCGTCGAGGCGGCCCGCGCCGGCGGCATGAAGTGTATCGCCGTCAGCTTTGTGGGCCATCATCCCGAAGCGAAGCTCCGCGCCGCCGGCGCGGACCTTGTCGTCCCGACGCTCGAACGTGTCTCGGTGCAGACGATCCGCAATCTGTTGCGGCCTGGCGGAGAAGACCGCTAAGCCGCAAGCGGCGGGTTTGAAAATGTCATCTCCGTAGAGGGTCTCTCCATGCGATTTATTGCCATCCTGTCGCTCTGTTTGCCATTCGCTGTCACTCGCGCCGCTGACCTCGATGAGGTCGCCCTCGCCAAGATCCCCGAGCGGATGAAACGCTTCGTCGAGGCCCAGCAGCTCGCCGGTGCGGTCACCGTCGTCGGCACGTCGAAGGGGATCGTCCGCTACGACGTCGTCGGCAGTCTCGATCTGGAGAAGAAACGTCCGCTCGAGAAGGACAGTCTGTTTCGCATCGCCTCGATGACCAAGCCGATCACCGCGATGGGCATCATGATCCTGGTTGAGGACGGCAAACTCAAACTCGACGATCCCGTCGAGAAGCATCTGCCGGAGTTTCGCGGACAGATGCTGATGGTGAAACGCGACAAGGAGGGCGAGACCCTCAAGAAACCCAAACGGCCCATCACGCTCCGCGATCTGCTGACGCACACCTCGGGCCTGCCGAACTTCCCGCCCGGCATTGGCGATCTCTACGGCAAGCGGAACCTCACGCTGGCCGAGGCGACGCTGGTCATGTCGCAACGGCCTCTGGACTTCGAGCCGGGCAGCAAATGGGCCTATTGCAACAGCGGTATCGACACGTTGGGCCGCGTCATCGAGGTGGCGGCGGGGATGTCCTACGAAAGCTTCCTCGCCAAACGCATCTTCGAGCCGCTCGAAATGAAAGACACGATCTTCTATCCCCGCACGAACCAGGAGGACCGCATCGTCAAGCTCTACGGCATCAAGGACGGCAAGCTGATTCACGCCGGCCACTCGATCCTCGGGTCGGCTTCGGGAGCGAAGCATCCGATACCGGCAGGTGGTCTCTATTCGACAGGCTCCGATCTGGCGAAGTTCTATCAGATGATGCTGCAACGCGGAAAGCTGGGCGAAACGCGCATCCTCAAAGAGGAAGGCGTGGCGGAGATGACGAAGGTGCAGACGGGCGATTTGAAGTGTGGCTTCACTCCCGGCATCGGCTTCGGTCTCGGCTGGGCGGTGGTGAAGAAACCGGAGGGCGTCAGTTCGATGATGTCGCCGGGAGCGTACGGACATGGAGGCGCGTTCGGCACGCAGGGGTGGATCGATCCGGGCAAGGACCTCTTCATCGTGCTGCTGATTCAGCGCGTCGGGCTCTCGAACGGCGACGCCTCGGAGATGCGGCTTGAATTGCAGAAGTTGGCCTACGACGCGATCAAGAAGTGAGAAGACGCCGCTTGCGGCTTTGCGGAAGATTGCGAAGCCGCAAGCGGCAGCAGACGAATCAGACTGGGATTACTGCTGGCCGCCTTCCTCGCCGAGGGCCAGCGTGGTCGCCTCGCCGCCCTCCTCACCGAACGCGTTCGTCGTGGCGTCGGGAATCTTGCGGCCGCCTTCCTCGCCGAGGGCCAGGGTGGTCGCCTTGCCGCCGCCCTCGTTCTTCGCTTCGGTCAGCCTGCCGCCAGCCTCGCCGAGTCGCTTCGTGGCCCCTTCCTCGCCGAGCGCCTGCGTGGTGACGCCGCCTTCTTCTCGGAGGGCTTTCGTCGAGGGGCCGCCTGCCTCGCCGAGCATCTCGGTCGGGCGCGGTTCCTTGGTCGGATCGCCAGCCTCTTCCTTGAACGCCTGCGTCAGAGCGGTGCCGCCTGCCTCGCCCAGCGCCAGAGACAGGATGTTCTTCGAGGGCTGCTGTTGAGCGCCGGCGCGCGACGTCAGGGCGAACAGGCCCGCGACAGCACCGGCAAGGAGCTTCAGAAGCGAGCGGCGCGTTTTCCGGACCGGAGTCGCCTCGACAGGTTGAGTTTCGGCAGCAATGATTCCATCAAAGGGATGACGCATGATTGGTTTCCTCTATCGGGAGTGGCTGACAGGGTGTTGCTCGTAGTAAGGTGTCTCAACATTTTCTACCCCAAAGACGATTCACGACAAGAGACGGATTGCCGAGGTATGCAATGACGATACTCATTCTTGGCGGCGCGGATGATGAACATGCCGTCACTGTGCTCGAATACCTTCGCGCTCGCCGTGCCGATGTCGAACTGCTCGATAGCCGTTGGTTCCCCAAGGAGCTCGGCCTCAGCTTCGATCCGTTGCGCGACCATTGGTCGCTGATCCTTCCCGGAGGACGACGCCTCGACGGCGGCTCTATTCGCTCCATCTACTGGCGCTGTTACGACGGCATCGAGACGCCGTCGTTGGCAGACGCCGAACAGGGGTACATCGCCGTCAACGACGCTCGCGGTCTGTTCGAGTCGTTCCTGATTCGGTTCCCGACGCGCTGGGTGAATGGATGGACCGCCTTCAAGTTACATCAGACCAAGCCGGTGCAACTGGCGATGGTGGCGAGCCTGGGCATGAGCGTGCCGGCGACGATCCTGACAAACGATCCGGAACAGGTCCGGGCCTTCGCGGCCCATCATCCGCGCTCGATCTTCAAGCCGGTGCAGGGAGGCGCTCATACCCGGCCGCTGATGCCGGCTCACCTGAGCGATGAGAACCTGGGCAACCTTGGCTATGCGCCGGTCACGCTTCAGGCAGAGGTGCCGGGGACGAACATTCGCGTCTTCGTGGCCGGCCAGCGCGTCCTGGCTTGTGAGGTCCAGGCCGAGACGCTCGATTTTCGCGACACGGCCGATCCGCGCATCGTCAAGCACGACCTGCCTCTGGAGATGCAGGAGATGTGCCGGCGAATCGCCATGACGCTCGATCTGCTCTGGACCGGCATAGACCTGCGGCTGACTCGGGAGGGCCAGTATGTATTCCTCGAAGCCAATCCCAGTCCGATGTTCCTTGGCTTCCAGCATCGCTGTGGGTTGCCGCTTATGGAGAGTCTTGCTTCGTTAATGATGAATGAGGAATGAGGAATCCCTACTTGCCGCTTGCGGCGTAGCGCTCCGTGCGTTACGCCGCAAGCGGCAAGAAGGGACGCCTCAAAGGAGAACAAGCGTGGACGGACGATCGGGACGCTCTCTGCTGGTGGGACCATTGTTCAGCGTGCTGCTGGGCCTCCTGTCACTCGCACTGCTCCTGCGGCTGCTGACTGGGCTTCCCGCTGTCCTTGTCGGCCTGATCTGTCTACGCCGCCTCAATGCCCTGGATGACGTGTCGAGCGTCGCCGTCCTCTGGGGCCGCCGGCTCGCGGTTGGCGGCATGGTCCTCGGCACCCTCGGTTGTCTGCTGGGCCTGCTGGGCTTGCTCTCTCTAATTCTGGTCAACGTCAATGAGTCGAGCCGGAGAGCGTCCTGCGCCGATCAACTGCGGAGGATCGGCCAGGCGGTCGATCTCTATCACGACGATCGAAGGGGAGTCTATCCCGGCGCGACGATGGATGGGATGGACGGCCTGGAAGGGTTTGCGCCCTGGCTCGACGAACCGTATCCGAAGCGTCACAGATGCTTCGCCGCCCTGCAGCCCTACCACGAACGCCCTGCGCCGCGCGAGGGAGGCAAGTTGCCGCAGGGCCGATTCGAGCGGCTCGCAGGCCAACTCGAGCCTCGATTGCCCTGGGACGCGCCGGCCAATCGCGACGCCGTCAACACCTCCATTCGCGGCCTCCTGTGTCCCGCGCATCCCTCCTTCGAGGCGGACCGCAAGCCGGCTCTCGGATACTATGTCGGCATCACCGGCCTCGGTGCTGACGCGGTGGAGTTGCCGTTGGAGTCGCCGCGTGCCGGGTTCTTCGGCTACGTCCGCCGGCTGCGAACGGGACAGGACCTGCCCAATCCGCTTCCACGAGGGACCGGCTTCATTATGCTGGCGACCGAGACCATGATCGACAACGGACCCTGGGCGGCCGGCGATCGCTCGACGCTGCGAGGACTCGATCTTTCCCAGCGCCCCTACCTCGGCTACGAACGGCCCTTCGGTGGCATGCATCACGGTGGGGCGAACGTCCTGACGGTCGATGGGGCGGTTCGCTTCCACACCGATCGGACCGATCCGGACGTACTCGAACGGCTGGCGACCCTGAGTGAGTGAACCTCGAAACGCGGAGGATGGGTATGAGTCCGACGAGCCTGACCGGCCGGAGCCTGGCGGATCGCTACGCTGCCGAGTTCCCCAAATCGCGTCGCCTGGCCGAACGCGCCCGCACCATCTTTCCCGACGGGGTCACGCACGACGTCCGCCATCTGGAGCCATTCCCGATCTACGTCGATCGCGCCTCGGGGGCGCACAAGTGGGACGTCGATGGGCATCGGCTGCTCGATTACTGGTGCGGTCACGGGGCCTTGCTGCTGGGCCACTCGCATCCAGCCATCGTCGAGGCCGTTCAGGAGCAGGTCGCGCGCTCGACGCATCCGGGCGCTTGCCATGAGAAAGAGCTGGAATGGGGTTCGTGGGTGCAGCAGCTCATTCCGAGCGCCGAGCGCGTCCGTTTCGTCGCCTCGGGGACCGAGGCGACACTGATGGCCCTGCGGCTGGCCCGCATCTTTACCGGCAAGCCGCGCATCCTCAAGTTCATCGGCCATTTCCACGGCTGGCACGACGCTCTGATGCCGGCCGCCTATCCTCCTCATGACGTTCCCATTCCTGGTGTGCCGGATGAGGTGCGCGGCAACAGCGTGGTGATTCCGCCCGGAGACGCGAACCTCGTCGAGGAGGCGCTGAAAAAGGACGCATCCATCGGCTGTGTGATTCTGGAACCGACGGGCGGCCACTGGGGGGCCGTCCCGATTCGCGGGACGTTTTTGGAACAGCTGCGTGAGATCACGACCCGGCTCAATCGGCTGCTGATCTTCGATGAAGTCATCACGGGTTTCCGTGTCTCTCCCGGCGGCGCGCAGGCTCACTATGGCGTCCTTCCCGATCTGACGACGCTGGCGAAAGTCCTGGCCGGAGGGCTACCAGGCGGCTGTGTCGCTGGCCGAGCCGACGTGATGGCCCATCTGGAGCATCGCAGCGGCGCGAAGAAGATGCGTCATCCCGGCACGTTTAACGGCAATACGCTCTCGGCGGCGGCGGGTGTGGCGGCGCTGCAAGTGGTGGCGACCGGCGAGCCGTGCCGGAAGGCAAACGAAATGGCGGGCAAGATTCGCCGCCGGCTCAACGCTCTGTTCGCGGCGCTCGACGTCGATTGGATTGCGTATGGCGACTTCTCCGGCTTCCGCATCCTGGCGAACTACGAAGGGCCGCGGCCGGAGGACGACGAGTTCATCCCCCACGACGGCGACGTCCACAAACTCGACGCGCCGCGGGATGCGCGACTGCACTCGGCTTTTCGGCAGGCCATGTTGTTGCAAGGAGTGGACGTGTGGGGCCTGAGCGGCATGACGTCAATCGCGCACACCGACGCGGACGTCGAGCAGACTCTCGCGGCTATCGAGGGGACGTTGGAGTTGCTTGGTTAGCCGCGTCGCGGCTAACCAATCTCGTCACGCGAAGAACTGGAAGCGGCCCGGCGATCACCCAAAGAATCGGCGGAACAGACCGCTCGTCTTCTTATCGGCTTCCGGTTGCGGCGCGGGCTGTTGCGGCGCGGGCTGCTGATTCTGCGATCCCGGCGAGGCGCCCTTGCGGGTGGTGACGTCCTGATGACGCCGTTGCAGAGGCGCGAGGCGTTCGCGTAGTGTCGCGTCGCGGGAGGCGATTTCCAGTTCGTGATGAAGGTCGGTTTGCAGGCGCTGCAACTCGTTTCGCTGGCGGGCCATCTCGGCTCGTTCGCGCGCCATTTGCACTTCCATCTCGCGCATCTGCTCCATCAGCGATTCCTCGTCCTCCTTGAGCTGCCGGCGTTCATGCTCCAGTTCCTCGGAGAGCTGCATTAACTCTTCCTCGCGCGGCAGCGGCGCGGCAGGCTTGGGTGCTTCCTTGGGAGCGGCAGGGCGGCCGCCGAGGTCCTGTTCGAGGGCCTGCACCTTGCGATGAAGGTTGCGGATCAGCTCGGATTTCTCTTCGAGCAGCGATTCGTATTCGCGGAAGCGAGCCTCGGCATCTTCGCCGGTGCCGGTGTTGTGCTGGAGCGCCTGCTCCAACTCCAGCACCAGCGAGCGCAATTCCTGATTGTCCGCTCGCAGATGCTCCGTATCGCGATCCTGATGGCCGACGAGGCGCTCGACGCTCGCATGGGTGCCGTTGGTTACGCTCATGATTCTCCCGCCCTTTGGAAGTCCTGGCCGGATGCGCGGACTGCTCACAAGAACTATAGCTCGCATTTTGCCGGAGCGCGAAAAAAGAGCGGGACGAAGGGTGACGGGCTACATCGGGGGAGCGTACTGCTTCCAGACGCTCCAGCCGAGCGCTCCCAGAAGGGCATAACACACAAGAGTCGCCTGCCAGGAAGGCGACCAGAACTTCACCGCGCTGCCGGCGAACTTGTTCAACTTGATGCGCGCCCCCATGAAATCGACGCTGTACAACTCATCGAGAACGAGGTGAGACAGGAAGCCGAGCATCACTCCGATGGCGATGTACCAGCGGACGCGATCGTTGACGTTGTGATAGGCGAGGTAAGTCGCGGCCCCGGCGATGAGCATGGCGGGAACGCTGTGGAACATGCCACGATGGACGGTGAACCGCTTGAAGAGGCCTGACAGACCATAGCGGATGAGCAGATACATGGTCCCCAGCAGCACGAGCGTCTGTTCGGTGTTGAAATCTTGGATAAAGCGATCGTAGAGTACCAGAGGAGCGATGGCGGCGCTGAGTCCGAATAGTTCGCGGACAGGAACGCCGCTATCGCTGTCGAGGTCAGGCAGCAGTCCGCCGACGGCAGTGACGCCGCCGCCGAGGAAGGCCGGCCCCCAGCCCAGGTGTTCGTGGAGGACGCCGAGACTGCCGTAAGCCCCTCCCAGAAGAGAGGAGAACATCAGATGTCCCTTGTAGCTGGCCATGTGCGCTCCCTCGCTCGACCACCTTCTCCC
>JBBRIK010000194.1:0-7701 GCA_038221045.1 Gemmatales bacterium | reverse complement strand
AGGTGGGTTGGCAGTGGGTAGCACCGGATATGACGGCGGAGTTGAAGGCGGCCGTGCCGATAAAACCGCCTGTGACACAAAAGGCTGTAGCGTAACGAGATCAAGAAACGGGGGCAGCGCCACTTTCAGGGAATGCACCCGGCTCAGGGATACGGGGTCATTCAGATGTGCCGCCCTCGAAAAATCGTTCCTGGCCAGACGAAGAGGGATTTCTACAAGGGGTTCCTTACGGCTTACGCGAAGTACATGCAGAAAAAGGCCAAGAAGCACGAAAAATTTGCCAAGAGATTCATGGACCCGGATAGCATTGATTGGTGACATGCAGGAGCGTGACTACGGTGAGAGCCAAGAAGGAATACGGAGACTTTCAGACTCCTCTGTCGCTGGCGCGGCGCGTTGCAGCGCTGGTTGAACGAGGAGAGAAGCACATTGGCACGATCATCGAGCCAACCTGCGGGGTCGGCGCTTTCCTACAAGCGGCTGCCGAGCGCTTTGGCAAGTCGCCAAAGTACTGGGGGTTTGATGTCAATGCGGACTACGTGGAAGCGGCTCGCGCTGCTGTTGCGCAGATCGGCCCGCTCGCAGCGACTGTTGAGCAGCGGGATTTCTACACCACCAACTGGGAGCAGTTTCTTTGTCAGCAAGCTGGACCCATACTAATAATCGGTAATCCGCCTTGGATCACGAATGCTGGGATGGGGGTGATAAGGGGGAACAACCTGCCTGCGAAATCCAATTTTCAGCGGCATAACGGCTTAGATGCCAAGACTGGCAAGGCCAACTTTGACATTTCCGAGTGGATGCTTGTCAGGCTGCTCCAGGCGCTCCAAGGAAGCCGGGCTGCCATCGCAATGCTTTGCAAAACTGCGACGGCTCGAAAAGTCCTGCGGCACGCATGGCTCAACGGGCTCGACGTGGGAAGGTCTTCACTTCACCTGATTGACGCTGCCGCAGAGTTTGGCGTGTCAGTGGATGCGTGTCTGCTTTACACACATACCGGAATCGCGGAGAGCGAATCCACAGCGACGGTGTATGGCTCACTATCTTTTGATCAGCCGTTGAAGACCTTTGGCCTGTCCGCCGGAGAGTTGGTATCCGACGTGGAGACCTATCGTGAATTGCGCGATCTTGATGGCCTGGAATACCGCAAATGGCGATCCGGCGTAAAACATGACGCAGCACAGGTAATGGAGTTCACGCGCGACAATGGGCATTTCGTCAACGGTCTCGGGGAACGGTACGAACTAGAAGACGACCATCTCTTTCCTCTGCTTAAATCGTCCGACTTGGCGAACGGGAGGCTACGGCCTACACGGTTCGTCCTGTTGACGCAGCGCCGGGTTGGCGACTCAACAGAGACGATCGCAAGAGCGGCACCAAAAACATGGCGTTACCTGCTTGACCACGCCGACCAACTCGACAGCAGAGGCAGTTCCGTCTACACAAAGCGCGCGCGTTTTTCGATCTTCGGCGTTGGGGAATACTCGTTCTCACCCGCGAAGGTCGCCATTTCGGGGTTTTACAAAAACCTTCAATTCCAGGCGCTTGGAGGTACGGGCGGTAAGCCGATCGTGGTCGATGACACGTGTTACTTCATCCCTTGCGCCTCCAAGCAAGAGGCTGAATTCTTCGCAGACTTGCTGAACTCTGAAACGGCCCGTCGATTCATATCAGCGCTGGTATTCACGGACGCGAAGCGGCCCGTGACTAACGAGATCCTCAAGCGAATTGATCTCAAAAAACTTGCTGAGCGTGTGGGACATAAGAAGGAGGCCATCGAATATCTCTCCTTCCCCGCGCTTGAGACCAGCCAACAACGGCTCTTGTTCGTGGAGGAATGCGAATAACATGGAACAATCCGTTGCACCTGACTGCGGCGGCATCAAGTGAAATCAGGGTTCAAAGTCTTACCTGCCGCTTCATGTTGATGTACATGCTCGTGCTGCTCGGTCAGGTGCAGCCAGACGCCGGCGCCCATCAACACAGCCGCCGCCACGAACGCCATCGTTACGCCTTCACGGAAAATGACCAGCGAGACAGCCGCGCCCCCACGAATGGGGCGAGCGAGAAGTACGCTCCTGTCCGGGCCGTTCCCAGATGCCGCAGAGCCAGCACAAATAGCGTCAGACTCACGCCGTAGCCGAGCAGGCCCACCACGGCTGCCGCTGCCACGGTCAGCGGCCCCGGCAAACCCGCGCCTACCGCTAGCGCCAGGGCGAAATTGACCGGCCCGGCAACGAGGCCCTTTGCTGCCGCGGATACCTTGCGAGTCAGGTTGTTGTCGATGGCCCAGGCGAGACACGCGCCGGCGATGGCCAGCGGTCCCCACGGCACGCCGGCTTCGGGCCGACCGGCCCACGAAAGCAGGACGCCGCCAGCGGTGATAGCCGCCATGCCCAGGGCAATACGTCTGTCGAAGTTCTCTCTGAACACAAACCACGCCATCAGGGCCGTCAGCACCCCTTCCAGGTTGAGAAGTAGTGACGCTGTTGACGCAGGCGTCACGGCTAGGCCGAGCATGAGCAGGGCTGGCCCGACGACGCCGCCAAAGAAGACGGCGCCAGCCAGCCAGGGCAGGTCTGCCCGCTTCAGCCGAGCTTCCTGGCTGGCTACGGCAGCCTTCGACCGGGAACGCAGCCAGCCCCATAGGGTCAGCCCGCATCCTGAACCGAGGTAGAGCAGGCCCGCCAGCAGGATGGGGTGCACCTCGCCGAGCAACAGCTTGGCGAACGGCGTGCTGGCGCCGAACAGCACCGCCGCGCCGAGGGCGAAGGCAACGCCGGGCCGAGGGACGTAGGCGGTTCTGTTCACTGGTTTCCTCCTGAGCGTGAGAGGCATCCGATCATGCAATTGCGTCGCCCGTAATGGCCGGAAATGGCGTTCCGTTCCAGCCGCGTTGTCGTAGCTGCTGGCACGAGTCTACTAGCGCCTGGGAATCCTATCCGGCTACGTCATTCGGTCTCTCACACCATTTTTCAGGGTTCACTTTCCGTGGATCGTCGTCGCCGGGTACTCCGCCGCCCAGGCGAACCACTTCACCTGCACGCCGTCGAGCCATTCCAGCGTCCAGCCCTTCAGCTCACCCTCATACGCCCGCCCGGTAATATCCCAACGTGACCCTGTCTCACGGTCGGTCACCGGTCGGCTGTCGATCTTGTCGTCCCGGAAGAGCGTCAGCTTTCGCGCCGCGCCCTTAGCCTTCACGGCCGGTATGGCGACCGGTCGGTAAGCGGCAGCCGTCTTCGTCGCGCTCTCCCACAGCACAACCATGGTCTCGCTGCCCAAGCGGCCCTCGACCAGCCCCTGCTTCGCCAGTTCCTTCAAGCGGAAAAGCGCGAGCGTCTTGTCCCACGGCCACGCCTAGAACCATCACTTCGGCGGCAAGGCGACCGTCCGGCGTTGGCCGGGTCTTCTTCGAGTCTTCGTTCTCGGCGACGGGTAGCTCGACCGGTTGGTACTTGTCGTACATCTGGTAGGCGACGCTGCCGGGGTAGTGCTTCAGCCAGAAGCCCCAGTCGCTGACCAGCGTCGGCACCGGCCGCAGGCGCGTCCCCTTCGGGGGGCCCTCGAATGCCAGCCCCGTCAGGCAGGAGTAAAGCGTGCCGTCCTTGTGCTTCATGACCATGAACCCTATCCCGACTAGTCCGATCCTTCCTATGAGCAGTTTTTCCCCTGTTTTCCAGCGTTTTTCGCTTCGCAGGACTTCCTCCGCTCCTCTAATTTCCACCCGTTTCCGGCTATTCTTGGCGCCATTCTTTGCGCCGGTTGACGCGAGCAGAACGATGTCTTTTAACTGTATTTCAGGCTAATCTTTCCGAGGCCCAAAGACCACTGATGGACGCCTTGGAAGAGAATCACGGCCTCAGTCCGAAAATCCTCGACCTTGAAATGTCGCAAGGTCGAGATATATTGTATGGAGAGGAGAAGACATGGCTACCGACACCTTGATCGACCTCGACCGGCTGACCCAGGCGGCGGAATGCCTGAAGATCCTCGCACACCCGCACCGGCTGCGGATCGTGGAACTGCTGCTCAAGGCACGCTTCACGGTCGGCGAACTCGCCGAGAAGTGCGACATCCCCAGCAACATCGCCTCGGGCCACCTTCGCCTCATGCAGCGGTGCGGCTTTCTCGCCCCCGAGCGGGATGGGCGAAACGTCTACTACAAGATCGCCGAGCCGTGCCTGGGCAAGTTCTTCGTCTGCATCCGCGAGCGTTTCGCCGCCCCCGAGGGCGGCTGACTTCTTGGCCTAAATGTCTTCTTCTCTCGACATCGCGATCTATCAGGAGAACGATCATGGAAGTCGTGACCATCGGCCCCCGCGAACTCGCCGGCAAGCGTCAGGGCGGCGAGCCGGTCGAACTGATCGACGTGCGGACTCCAGTCGAGTACCGCGAGGTTCACTGCCCCTTTGCCCGCAACGTGCCGCTCTCCGACCTCGACCCGAAGGTTATCATCACCGCCCGCAACGGCACCGCAGACAAGCCGCTCTACGTCATCTGTCGTTCTGGCAGCCGGGGCAAGCAGGCGTGCGAGAAGTTCCTGGCGGCGGGTTACACGAACGTGGTCAACGTCGAGGGCGGCACACTGGCCTGGGCCAACTGCGGGCTGCCCGTCAACCGAGGCAAGAAGGCCATCTCCCTGGAGCGGCAAGTGCGGATCGCTGCCGGCAAGCTTGTCGTGCTGGGAGCCGTGTTGGGCTACTTCGTCCACCCGTACCTCATCGGCCTGTCGGCGTTCGTCGGGGCGGGGCTGGTGTTCGCCGGCGTCACCGACACTTGCGGCATGGGGCTACTGCTCACCCGGATGCCCTGGAATCGGGTCGCCTCGACAACGTCGGGCGGGACTGGCGGACAGCCGTGTGCCGTGACCAAGCAGCCGACCTCGCACTGTGAGGAGCAGACGACGTACTCGATCTGACGTCGCCCGGTGGAAGGCGGCAACGTGGGAAATACGAACCCGGCGGAACTGGTGATGCGAACTTCGATCCTGTTCGGCGTGATGCTCGTCTGCGTCGGTCTGACACTCCGAGGAAGGCCAACGACGAAATGAAACAGCCCGGTGGCACAGGTGTGCATCGGGGTTCCCACGAAGGAGGACGACCGTGACCAACCCGCTGACCATGAAGTCGTGGTCGCCCTACGTCGTCGGCGTCGGCATCGGCGTGCTGACTTGGTTCGCCTTCGCCACCGCCGACCACCCGCTGGGCGTCTCGACGGCCTTCGAGCATACCGCCGCCCTGGCCGAGAAGGCGGCGGTGCCGCAGGCGGAACAGGACAACGAGTATTTCGCCAAGAAGGCCGAGGAGGGCAAGCCGCCCAAGATCGGCTGGGAGTGGATGGTCGTCCTCGGCGTTTTCGTCGGGGCGTTGTTCAGTTCCCTGCTCTCGGGCGACCGCACCGGCGAGGCCGTCCCGGCGATGTGGCGGGAGCGGTTCGGGAGCAGCGTCGTCCTCCGGCTCACGGCGGCGTTCTTCGCCGGGCTGCTCATGATGTTCGGAGCGAGGCTCGCCTCGGGCTGCACCAGCGGCCACGGCATCAGCGGCAACTTGCAACTGGCGGTGTCGAGCCTCGTCTTCACCGCCGTCTTCTTCACCGCCGCGATCATCACCTCGCTGGCCCTCTACGGGCGGAAGGGATCGAGCCATGTTTGATTCACCCGAACGCCTCCTGCTCGGCCTGCTGACCGGCGTCGTCTTCGGCGTCCTGTTGCAGAAGGGCCGGGTGGCGAAGTTCCCGGTCATCGTCGGCCAGTTCATCCTGAAGGACTGGACCGTCGCGAAAGTCATGGGGACCGCCGTCGTGGTCGGCGCCGTGGGCGTCTACGCCCTGGTGGCATCGGGGCAGGCCCACTTGCACGTCAAGCCGTTCCTGCTCGGGGGCGTGCTGCTGGGCGGCGTCTGTTTCGGCGTCGGGATGGCCGTCTACGGCTACTGCCCCGGAACCGGCGTGGCGGCTTGCGGCGAGGGGAAGCCGGACGCGATGGTCGGCGTGCTGGGGATGCTGGCCGGGGCGTTGGCCTTCGTCGCCGGTTTCCCGGCCCTCCAGCCCGTCATCAAGGGGCTGGGCGACATGGGCAAGTTAACGCTCCCCGAGGCGACCGGCACCTCCCCGTGGCTGTGGGTCGCCGGGCTGGTGGGCGTCGGCCTCGCCGCACTGGCCCTGCTGTCCAGCCGTCCCAAGCCGGTCGCCCCCGAACGAGACGTGACGGCAACACCCGCCGCCCGGATCGGCTCGTCCGCTTGAACCCGGAGCCGCGAGATGATCGAACGCAAGGATGAAACGCCGGTTGAGATGGACCCGCGTGTCGGCCTCGCCGCCGAGCGGACCCTGCTGGCGTGGGTCCGAACGGGGCTGGCCTTGATGGGCTTCGGCTTCGTGGTCGCCCGGTTCGGGCTGTTCCTCCATGAACTCGCCGCGACCCGGACTTCACCGCCGCCCCCGTCGTCCGGTCTGTCCCTGTGGATCGGCGGCGGGCTGGTCGTCCTGGGGGTCGTGGTCAACCTTGCTGCTGCGGTGCAGCACGTCCGCCTGCTGCGGCGGCTGGAACGCGGCGAGCCGTACCGGGCGACGACTTGGTCACTTGGGATCGCCGTGACGCTCCTGCTGGCCTGCATCGGGGTGGTGATGACGGCGTACTTGTTCCTCGGGAGCCACTGATGCGAACCACGACGATCCGGGCCTCGTTGCTCTTCGTGACGCTGGCCCCGCTGGTGCTGGTGGCGGCATTCGCCCCGCAGGCGACAGCCTGCCCGTTCTGCGACGGCGGGCCGTCCGGGGTGAACGAGGTTAGGGAAGGGGTCTTCGACACCAACTTCTGGCCGAGGGTCGCCGCCACGCTGGCACCGTTCCCGATACTGGCCGGCATCGTCGCCCTGATCTACTTCGGCCCGGCGAGCTTCACGCGAACTCGGTCGGACGCGGCGAATGTCACGGGTCCGACTTCCACGCAGCCGCATTGAGTTTCGTGGGAGTAGCCACGAGAAATGGAGATCCTTCATGCAGACGCCGGGGCAACTGGACCGTCGTCCGCTGATCGCCGCCGCCACGTTGCTCGGCATCGGGATGGGCGGCTTCGTGGACGGCATCGTGTTCCACCAACTCCTCCAGTTCCACAACATGCTGTCCGGGGCCGGCTACTTCCCGAAGACCGGCGTGGACCCGCAGCGGCTCGTCGTGAACATGGAGATCAACATGTTCTGGGACGGGCTGTTCCACACGCTCACATGGCTCATGACGGCGGCGGGCATCGCCATGCTCTGGCGTGCCGGCCAGCGGCCCGATGTCCCCTGGTCTACCCGGACGCTGGTCGGCGGCCTGTCGCTCGGCTGGGGGCTTTTCAACCTCGTAGAGGGTGTGATCGACCACCACATCCTACACATCCACCACGTCACCGAGACGGAGAACCACCTGATCTGGGATCTCGCGTTCCTCGCGTCGGGCGTGCTGCTGATCGGGATCGGCTGGGCGTTCATCAGGGCCGGGAGCGGCGACAAGGAAACGCGGGGCCAGTCCCCGGCGGGTTGAGGGCAGTGTCCGAACAGCGACGGGAGGGCGGGTGCCACTCCGGTGTTGCCCGACCGACGCAGCGAATGCAGTTACGACCACACTGGAACCAACACGAAGGAGATGATTTTCATGGCAACGTCACGCCGGGAGTTCTTCACGGAGGTGGGCGGCATTGGGCTGGGGGGCATGTTC
>JBBRIK010000193.1:0-7705 GCA_038221045.1 Gemmatales bacterium | reverse complement strand
AGCTTCTTCGGGATGGGCGAACGGTAGCCGTCCTGCAACAGTTCGAGCTGCTGGTCCTGGTCGTCGATGATCTTGAGGAAGAACATCCAGCACAATTGGCTGATGCGCTGGGCGTCGCCGTCCACGCCCACGTCCTGGCGCATGATGTCCTGAATCGATTTGACGGTGTTGCGGACGGACATGGTTCAGGCGACTCCCTGGTAAATGGCGGACTGAAGCTCGTGGACCGCCTCCTCGAAACCAGCGCGACTGCCGAACTCCTTGACGAGCTGAAGCGGCGTTCCCATCGCGTCGAAGGGTGCAATCTGGAGGATGCGCGGGTCGTCGAGGTTGAGCATGCCTTCATCCTGGTACTTTTGCAGCAGGGCTTCCAGGACGATGCGAGCCTTCGGGCCATACTTCGTGAACACGTCGCGCTTGCGGACATTCTCGGCGCGCTCGCGGCGGGTCAGCGGCGGCCGGTCGAAGGCGACATGGCAGATCTGGTCGAAGGGGTCGAGGTCCTTGCCGACTTCCTCCGCCAGCGGGTCGAGAGGCAACCCCTCGGCGGCCAGCTCGTCGAGGATGGCCTGCTTGCGTTCGGTCGCGTCCCAGCGGCTGAGAAAGGCGTCCAGGCTGGCGAAGCGTTTCTTTAGAGCCTTCCTGGTGAAGTCGCGCAGGCTCTCGGTGACGAGCTTGCCGTCCTCGTCGAGATACTCGACGCGCTCGGCGATGATCGTCGCGGCCACGCCGTCCACATAGATCTTGGTTCGCCGGGTGCCGCCGGGCGGATCGAGGATGGCCGGCGGCGCCGGATCGACCACGACGGTTTCATCGTCGCCGGGTTCGGGGGGAATGGGGTCTTCATCCTCGCCGACGGGGGGCGCGGCATCGGGCGGCGTGATGGGGTCGTTCTCACCCGGCTCGTAGATTTGCACCGGCTCGCCGTCGAATTCCGGGTCGGCGAAGTGGCTGGTCGCGCCGCGGAAGTCGATGAGGGTGAAATAGTATTTCTTGGTGTCTTCGTGAACGCGGGTGCCGCGGCCAACGATCTGCTTGAACTCGGTCATCGAACCGACGGCACGGTCGAGGACGATCAGGCGACAGGTCTGGACATCGACGCCGGTGGAGAGCAAGCGTGAGGTCGTGACGAGGACGGGATACTTCGCCTCGGGGTCGATGAAGTTGCCCAGTTCCGCCTGGCCCTCGGTGTCGCTGCCGGTGATGCGCATCACATAGCGCGGGTTGTCCTTGCAGAGGTCCTTGTTCTCGTTGATAAGGGCCTGACGCATGCGGGCCGCGTGTTCCTCGTCCACGCAAAAGATGATGGTTTTCTGGAAGCGGTCGCCGCTCTCCTTGAGGAAATCGGAGACCTTCTTTGCGACAAGCCTGGTGCGCTCGTCGAGTACGAGCGTGCGGTCGAAGTCGGTCTGGTTGTAGATGCGGTCCTCGACCTCGACGCCTTCGCGGTCGAGCTTGCCTTTCTCCGGCCGGTAGCCGTCCACGTCAACGTTAATGTGGACCTTGACCACCTTGTAGGGCGCGAGAAAGCCGTCGTGAATGCCCTGCTTCAACGAGTACGAGTAAACTGGGTCGCCGAAGTAGTGGATGTTGGAGACGTAGCGCGTTTCCTTCGGCGTGGCGGTCAGGCCGATCTGGGTGGCACCCGAGAAGTGTTCGAGGACCTCGCGCCAGGCGGAATCATCGGCGGCGCTGCCGCGATGACATTCGTCGATGACGATCAGATCGAAGAACCCCGGCGAGAACTCGCGGAAGAGCTTCTGCCGGTCCTCCGGGCCGGTGATGGCCTGGTAGAGACCGAGGTAGACCTCGTAAGCCGTGTCGATGCGGCGTTTCCGGTCGATGGCGGTGGTCAACTCGACCGTCGTGCCGTCCTCGCGTTCGATGGTCTTGCTGCCGGTGCTGAGCTTGGCCATGGCCGGGCCGAACGGGCGGAAGTCGTTGACCATCGTCTGATCGATGAGGACGTTGCGGTCGGCAAGAAAGAGGATGCGTTTCTTGCGGCCGGCTTTCCAGAGCCTCCAGATGATCTGGAAGGCGGTGTAGGTCTTGCCCGTGCCAGTGGCCATGACGAGGAGAATGCGATTTTGTCCTTTGGCGATGGCCTCGACGGCCGCGTTGACGGCGTTGCACTGGTAGTAGCGTGGTGCCTTGCCGCCGTCGTCGAAGTAGTCCTGGAGGAGGATCTTCTCCGCCTCGGGAGTCAGGCCCTTCCAGTCGCGATACCTGGCCCACAGGTCTTGCGGCGAGGGGAATTGATCGAGTGTGAGGTTAGATTCCATCTCGGCGTTCTTGGCGGTGCAGTCGTGGAAGACGAAGCCGTCGCCGTTGCTGGAGAAGACGAAGGGAACGTCGAGAGTGGCGGCGTAGTCGAGGGCCTGCTGCATGCCGTCGCCGATGCTGTGATGGTTGTCCTTCGCTTCGATGAGGGCGAGAGGGACGTTGGGCTTGAAATGGAGAACGTAGTCGGCGCGCTTGGCCTTGCCGCGCGTGACGAGCCGGCCGCGAACGAGGATCCGGCCCTTGGTGAAGCTGACTTCTTCGCGAATCTGCGTCATCTCATCCCAGCCCGCTTTTCTGAGGGCGGGCGTGATGAACTTGGTGCAGATGTCGCGTTCGCTGAGCGATTTTTTGTCCATAGGGCGTCTCCGTCCCAGTCGGAGATGTGCGCGAGGAAGAGCGGAGGTCAGAAAGGAGCGTAACCCGCGCGAACGCTGCTGTCCAGACCCTGATGCGAAAAAGGTGCTGACCGGCAGAGTTGCGCGCGCACCTCGGACGGAAATTCGCGGCAGGGTGTGTGTGGCGCACGCGCAATGCAACGAAACAAGTCCCACGTTAATCGATGAACGCTGCGCCGCGAAGGACGAATTCCTATCGGCCCCACTATTCCGCAACAATCCGCGAACTGCGGCCGTCAGGGAGCGCTTTCGCCCGGCTCACTTGCTCCAGAGAAACTCGCCGTTCTTGACGCTCCAGTCCATGCCGAAATAGCCCGCTCCGCGAACGCCCTCGTACTCGCGCGTCAGCATCTCCGGCCCGATCACCACCACATCCGGGAAGCCGCTGCCGGAGACGAAGTATCCCAGTCGCTCCGTCAACTTCATTCCCGCCAGTCCCGAGCCGCTGACCACGCCCACCAGCGAAGTCTCACTGCCGGGACGCGGACGCACGAACACGCACGCCAGATCGTCGCCCTTCTCCGCCCGCTCGCCGACCGTCACCTTGCCTCGGCTCACCTGCAGCGGACTCTCCGCCAGCAATGCCTTCCATGCGCCATGAGTGTCCGCGTTGCCGTACAGGATCACGTTGCGGTCGCGCTGCCGGGATGCGTCGAAGTCGCGGTCGGCGATCACATCGACGCTGCCGTTGCCGCGATACCAGAACGACTCGGCGTCCAGACGCGCTCGGGCCAGACTCCAGGCGTTTTCCTCCTTCGTCCCTTTCGTTCCATACACGAACAACATCCGCTGACGAAACGCGTCCTTGAACGGCCCATAACGATGCGGCCCCTTCTGCTCCCTCGACAGCGCCGGGGCCACTTCCCATTTGTCGTCCTTCTTCATGAGATGCAGGGTAGCCGGACCTTTGGGCCAGTCGATCTTGTCGAGCTTCTGTCCGTCCAGTTCCAGCGCCAGGGGCTGAGCCGGCGTCAGCGGCGTCAGATCGAGCGACAGCCGGCTGACGTTGTCCGTCGTCCCACGAAAGCGACGGCGGCCCGGATCGACGCGCAGATCGACGCTGCTCGGCTTCATGCATTTGCTCTGCTGTTCGATCGTGACCCAGTGCATCGTCGCCGACACTCCGGGACTCGCCGTCGTGAACTGCACCTGGCGCACGGCGTCCAGCGAGGGCCGCATTCGCCGGGCGAAGAGATCGAACATCGGCGCCCAATCGACGCACTCGACGCCGTCGCCGTCAGCGCTCCACCAGTGGCCGGCTCCCTCCTGTTCGTGATAGCACAGATCGCGATGGAACTTCTCGAGCTGGGCCTTCATGGTCCGCGCCTGGCCGACGGGGACGTTGCCGTCCTTGTCGCCATGCAGGATGAAGACGCCCTGCCCGCTGGCATTGCGCAGCAGGGCTTGCGTGTCGCTCGCGGAGGACGAGCGGAAGAGCAACTCTTGCATGGGGGTCGGGTTGTCGGGCTTGCGGCCGCTGTAGGTCCAGAAGCTGATCCAGCCGGCGCTCGGGCCGATGGCGGCGAAGCGGTCGGGATACGTCAGGCCGAGGTGCCAGACGCCATGTCCGCCCATCGAGTGGCCGGTGAGATAGGTCCGGCGCGGATCGGTGCCGAGGTCCTTCTGCGCCAGGGCCAGCACTTCCATCGCGTCGAGGCGGCCCCAGTCTTCCCAGTCGAAGCCGAACGGACGCCGGTTGGTCGGGGCCACGAGCGTCGCCCAGCTCTTGGGCGAATACGATCCCGCCTGACCCGTCGCCTCGACGGCCGCGCCGTGCAGCGTCAGCACCAGGGCCGGCGGCTCGCGCGGTGTACGCGCCTGTGCCGGCAGGACGGCGTAGTATTGCACGCTGCCGTCGATGTCGCTGACAAAGGTGCGGCGATGAAGTTGCTCCGGTTTCAGCAGCGCGAGATCGAACTTTTCGGCCGATAGAACGCGCGTGCGGTCCTTCTCATCCTGCGTCAGGCTCAGCCGCACGGGCAGTTTCGGTCCCTCTCCCGTAAAGTGCGGCAGCGAGAAGCCGACCTTGCGGACCGATAACGGCAACAACGGCGGCACGACTGTCACCACCTCCCCGCCGTTACTCGAAGCGCGCAGCGAGAGCCGTTCCTGTACCTGCTCCGTTGCGTTGACGACGAGCATCGCGCCCCACATCTTGCGGTCTTTCACGCCAGCGAGAACGTCCGGCAGCGTGGTGTCGCGCGGATCGAGGAAGATCGATCCCCGGGGAAGGACGAGGCGAGCGCGGAGTCCACCGCGCCAGACGTGGAAGAGTAACTCGTTGTCGCCCTTGCGGAGCAGGATGGGCAGATTGACGTACCCGTGCGAGTAGACGTCGCCCTGGCGCGGCTCGCCGTTGACCGACACCAGCGCATGGCCGCTCGCTTCGAGAATCATCACCCGCGCTGCGTCGGACTGGACCTTCCAGAAGAGATAGCCGCCCTTGAGGGCGTCGTGTTGCAGCCCGCCGTCCTTCGCCTTCGCCTCCTCCCAGGTGCGCGGGCCGCCGGGCATGGCCACGGTGTCGCCCGATTTCGGAGCCTTCCAGCGTCCGGTGACGAGTTGATGTTCCACTGCATCGCTATGAACCGCGAAGCGTCCGTGACGGCCGACCGGTTTCAGGACGAGGCATTCGTCGAGGACGAAGCTCGTCTCGGCGGCGGAAGTGGGAGGGGCAATGACGAGGCAAAGGAGAAGCAGGAGACGAGCATGGTTCATCGGATTGAGCCTTGATCCGGGTGGGAATCGACCATCTCAGCATAGGTGCGGTCATCACTCGCGGCGAATTCCTCCGCGCGCCCGCAGTTCGCACCGGGCTGAATGCTTGAATCCTCCGCCCCATCAGGACCATTCTCGCCAGCTCCATGACGGCATTTGTGGTCTCGCTGCTGCTGCGCCTGGGCGGCAGCGAGCCGTTGTTCGGCATCCGTCCCTTCGTCGATTCTCCCCGGCTTTTGCCGGAAGCTCTGGTAGGAAATGCTGAAATGTGGTATGACCAGAAGACGGAAGCGATGCTATTTCCATTCCGATCCCTGGCCATGCTGGCGGGGTTGATTCTGTTGCCGGTCGTGTCGCGGCTGACGGCTCGTTGGTACGCGCCGAGTCCGCTGCGATCGGGAACGCCCGAGCCGACACCCTCATGAAGCGATCTGGTTCCGACTCCGTTCCTGCCCGTCCGACGCGTCTGCGGACCGTCCTCGCCTGGGGCGTACACTTCTACACCGCCCTGGGCCTGGTTTGCTCCGCCGGCATCGCCATGCTGATCGTGAAGGACGGCGGCGAGGCGTTTCGCGGGGCGTTCATTCTGATGCTGATTGCGACGCTGATCGACGCAACCGATGGCACTCTGGCGCGGGCCGTGCGCATCAAGGAGACGCTGCCCGGCTTCGATGGCCGGCGGCTCGACGATCTGGTCGATTTCCTCAACTACACCTTCCTGCCGCTCTTCCTGATCTGGCGCGCTCACCTTCTTCCTGAAGGGACGGAATACTGGCTGCTGCTGCCATTGATGGCGAGCGCCTATGGCTTCTGTCAGGTGTCAGTGAAGACGGACGACGGCTACTTCCTCGGCTTTCCGTCGTACTGGAACCTCGTCGCCTTCTATCTCTACATCTTGCAGCCGATGCCGGGGTGGGTGTCGCTGGGCCTGGTAATCGTGCCTGCCCTGCTGACGTTTGTGCCGAGCCGCTATCTCTATCCAACACAGCCGGGCAGGCTAAATCGCGTGACGAACCTGATCGGCGGAGTCTGGGCCGGCCTGCTGGTCTGGATGCTCGTCATCATGCAGGAGAACACCCTGTCTCCTTCGGATCTGTCTGATAGCTGGCCTCACTCGCTGGCGGTGATCTCACTCTTCTTTCCCGTCTACTACATGGCGGCTTCGTGGGCAGTCACCTGGCGGATCTGGAAGGTCCGTCGCCGTTCGCGCAAGGATGCCCTGCGCGCCGCCCTGTCGCCGAAGTAGTCCGGTGTCGCCGGACGTTGTCGAGACGGCCAGCTATAGTGACCACGAACATTCGCGGACTCTCCGAAGGATGACACGTCATGCAACTGCCGGACGAAGCAATCAGTTATCAGTATCAGTCCTTGCTGGTCCCCGTCGGCGAGGAGTGGAGTGCCGCCGCCGAGCTGCGCAATCAGCACTTCATTCATCCCGCCCGCTTCAAGGAAGCCGCCCGCCGGGTCGAGCAGGCCAAGAGCCAGGTCGCCGCCGAACGCGAACCGCGCAACGTGCCGCCCGACGCGCTGCCGATCGACGCCGCCTTCATCGATCTGCCGCAGAACCTTCTTGGCGGGCTGCGCCGCAAGAGCGATCTGAGCGACCTTGGCCGCATCCTCGGCCAGGCGTCCCGGCTGCGCGAACAGGCTGACTGCATCGTCGTCCTCGGGGCCGGCGGCGATGGCCTGGGGGGACGCGTCCTCGTCGAGGCGCTGCGTTCCGGGCATCACAACGAGTTGCCGACCGAGACGCGCATGGCCGTGCCGCGCGTCTATTTCGCCGGCGACAGTCTCGACAACGACTCGCTGCAAGAACTCCGCAACCTGATCGAGGTGACCTGCGTCGATCCCGACAAGCGCGAGGAACGCTGGGGCGTCGTCGTCATCAGCCGGAATGGCACGCAGCTTGAAACGCAGGCTGCACTGCGGGTCTTCCGCCGCGACGCGACGGAGTACTACGGCCTGCGCTCGGAATGGCTGCGCTGGCTCTTTGTGCCGGTGACGGGAACGTCGGGTCCGATCCGCGAGTTGTTCAAGGCCGATGGCTACACCGACGACGACATCCTGACTCTCCCCGATAACGTCGGCAGCCGGTTCGGCGTCTTCACCGCTGCCGGCTTGCTCCCGGCCGCCCTGATGGACCTCGACATCCGCGCCCTGCTCCAGGGGGCCGAGGTCATGACGCGGCGCTTTCTGGAGGAGCCGTTCGACCGCAACCCGGTCTTGCAACTGGCCGCCGTCAACTATCTCATGAGCGAGGAGTTGGGCAAGCCGATCCGCGTGCTGTCGATCTGGTCGAAGAAGCTGGC
>JBBRIK010000192.1:0-7706 GCA_038221045.1 Gemmatales bacterium | reverse complement strand
CGTCATCAACGATGCGACGGCGGCGTACGGCGTCCTCCGCATCCTGGATGTCGAGGAATTGCCTTCTTGACTGGCTCCCTGGTCCCTCCCGTCCATTCCAAGCCCGATGCTGTTACGCCAGCACTTTCTGCACGACGTTGCCATGCACGTCGGTCAAACGGAAGTCGCGGCCCTGGAACTTGATCGTCAGACGTTTGTGATCGATGCCCAGCAGATGCTGCATCGTCGCGTGCAGGTCGTGAACGGTTACCACATCCTCGACCGCGTTGTAGCCCAGCTCGTCCGTCGCGCCGTGCGTGATGCCGCCCTTGATGCCGCCGCCGGCCAGCCAGATCGAGAAACCCTTCTGGTGATGATCGCGGCCCGATCCCTGCGCCATCGGCGTCCGCCCGAACTCGCCGCCGTAGACGATCAACGTCTCGTCCAGCATGCCGCGCCGCTTCAGGTCCGTTATCAGCGCCATCGCCCCGCGATCGACCTCGCTCGCCGTCACCTTCACGTCGTTCTTGATGTTGCCGTGATGGTCCCAGTCGCGATGATACAGATGAATGAAACGCACGCCGCGCTCGGCCAGACGCCGGGCCAGCAGGCAGTTCGCGGCAAAGGAACCGTCGCCGCCCTTGGTTCCATACAGATCGAGGACGTCCTTCGGCTCCTTTGACAGGTCCATCAGGCCCGGCACACTCGTCTGCATCTTGAACGCCATCTCGTACTGAGCGATCCGCGTCTGCACCTCCGGATCATCGACGAGTTTGCCTTGCAGTTCGTTCAGCTCGCGCACCGTATCGACGACGTCGCGCTGCTTCTGGCCGTCCACGCCCTGCGGACTCTTGACGTAGAGGACCGGATCGCCCTTGGAGCGGAACTCGACGCCCTGAAAGCGCGAGGGCAGAAAGCCGCTGTGCCACTGGCGGGCCGAGATCGGCTGCTGCTGGCCGGCCCGTCCCGTGGACATCATGACGACGAAGCCGGGCAGGTCGTCGCAGTCGGAGCCAAGGCCGTACCACATCCACGAACCCATCGACGGCCGGCCCGAGATGAGCGTGCCGGTGTTCATGAAGGTGTGCGCGGGATCGTGGTTGATCGCTTCGGTCTTCATCGAGCGGATGATGCACATCTCGTCGGCCACGGTGCCGAGGTGCGGGAAGATCTCGCTGATCTCCTGACCGCTCTTGCCGAACTTCTTGAACGGATGTTGTGGGCCGAAGCAGTTCAGCTTCGCGCCCTGCAACTGAGCGATGGGCTGGCCCTTGGTGAACGACTCCGGCATCAACTGGCCATTTCGCTTCGCCAGTTCCGGCTTGTAGTCGAATGTCTCCAGGTGCGAGGGGCCGCCGGCCATGTACAGGTAGATGACGCGTTTGGCCTTTGCCTTGTGATGCAGCGGATTGACGACGCCCGTGGCTGTCTTCTTCTCGGCCCCTGTCAGAAGGCCGGGATCGAGCAGCGAGGCGAGCGCGAACGCGCCCATACCGGCACTGGATCGGCCGAGGAACGCGCGACGAGTCTGCGAGAGCGGGTTCATGGTCAGTTCCTCGTGATGGTTTCGTGCAAGTTCAGGATGACGCGCGCCACCGACGTCGCGGCGGCCAGCTCGGGCAGGTCCACGCCCTCAGCCAGAGGACGCGCCCCGACCGTCAACACCTTCCGGGCCGCCTCGACGTCCTTGCGGTATTGCTCCAGATGCTTCCCATAGACCGCCAGCAGCAGCTTCTCTTCCGCCGGCTCCGCCTTGCGTCCCAGCGCCTGACGATAGGCAAACTGGATACGCTCCGCCGGCGTCTGGCCGCCATGACGCATCATCCGCTCGGCGAAGACGCGGGCCGCCTCGACATAGATGGGATCGTTCAGCAACACCAGCGCCTGCAACGGCGTGTTCGAGCGCGGCCGTTCGACCGTGCATTCCTCCCGGCTCGGGGCATCGAAAGCGACAAGACTCGGATGGGGGAACGTCCGGCACCAGTAGGTGTAGAGGCCACGACGATACAATCCCTCGCCCTGGTCGGCCTGCCATTCGCGCGTCGGGAAGTTGAGCATCGCCCAGTAGCCGGCCGGCTGATACGGCTTCGCGCTCGGCCCGCCGATCTTGCGGACCAGCAGACCGCTGATCGCCAGAGCGTTGTCGCGCACCATCTCGGCGTCGAGGCGGAAACGAGCCTGATGAGCGAGCAGGAGGTTGTACGGGTCCACCTGCTTCAACTTCTCGCTGACCATCGACGATTGCTTGTAGGTGTCGGACGTCACCATGAGTTTGACGATTTTCTTGACGTCCCAGCCGCCCTCGCGGAACTCGACGGCCAACCAGTCGAGCAGCTCGGGATGCGTCGGCGGCGCGCCCTGCGAGCCGAAATCGTCGAGTGACTTCACCAGCCCCTGGCCGAAATACAGCTTCCAGAGCCGATTGACGAAGACGCGTGAGGTCAGCGGATTGTCGGTCGAGGTGAGCCAGTTCCCCAGATCGAGACGCGACGCCCGCTCGCCCTTGAAGACCAGTGGCGGCAGCGTCCCCGGCGTCCCCGGCTTGACGATCTCGCCGGAGTCATCGAGCCAGTTGCCGCGCGGCAACACCCGCGTCATCCTCGGCGCGACGGCCGTCGTCACCAGCGTCGAGGGGACGCTCTTGAGGAGTTCGTCCTTCTCGCGCTGTAGGTCGGCGATCTGCTTGCGAATCGCGGCCAACTCCGGAGCGATGGCGCGGTAATGGTCCGCCAGCACCTTCTTGTGGGCCAGCGTCCGCTTGTCCGGTTCGAGGGCGAGGACGGCGGCGACCTGCTTGGGCAGCCCCTTGGTGTTGCCCTTGAGCGATTCCTCCCACTTCTTCAGGCCGGCCTCGAACTCCGGCGGCGGCGTGGTCAGCGACTTCTGGAGCGGAGCCATGCGGGCGTCGATCTCCTTGAGCTTCGCCTCTTGAGCCAACGTCGGCAGACGATCCTGGTCCTGGCGGCCGACGGGCTTCTCCTTGACGTCGGCGAAGAAGGCGGCGAAGCGATAGAAGTCCTTCTGCGGCAGCGGATCGAACTTGTGATCGTGACACTCGCAGCAACCGAGCGTCAGACCGAGGAAGATGCTCGCCGTGTTGCGCACGCGGTCCGCGGAGTACTTCGCCGCGTACTCCTTCGCCTGCGCGCCCCCCTCCTCGGTCGTCATCAGCAGACGATTGAAGCCGGAGGCGACCTTCTGTTCGGAGGTCGCGCCCGGCAACAGGTCGCCGCCCAGTTGCTCGACGACGAAGCGATTGAAGGGCTTGTTCAAGTTGAAGGCGTCGATGACGTAATCGCGATAGGGAGCGACATCGCGATGGTTGTCGCTGTGATAGCCGGCCGTGTCGGCGAAGCGGACGACGTCGAGCCAGTAGAGGGCCAGCCGTTCGCCGAAGTGCTTCGAGGCCAGCAGACGATCGACGGCGTTCTCATACGCTTTCGGCGACTCGTCCTTGAGGAACGTCTCGACGTCCTCGGCGGAGGGCGGCAGGCCCAGCAGATCGAACGACAGCCGGCGCAGAAGCGTCCGCCGATCCGCCAGGGGAGCGGGTTGCAGTCCTTCCTTCTCTAGACGAGCGCGGATGAAGGCGTCAATCGGATGCCGGGACGCCGGATTCGGAGTCTGAAGATCGGGCAGAGGCGGGCGCTTGGCCGTGATGAGCGACCAGTGCAACTGATAGTTGGCCCCCTCCTCGACCCAGCGGCGCAGGGTGGCGATCTGGGTGGCGTTCAATTGCTTGGGACTCTTCGCCGGCGGCATCTGGCCCTTCTTGCCGGCGGAGCTGATGCGCTTGATGAGTTCGCTCTCGTGCGGCTTGCCGCGTTCGAGGACGCGATAGCCGCCGCGGTTGGCGAACGCCCCCTCCTCGATGTCCAGGCGCAGATCGGCCTTGCGCTGTCCGGGATCGGGACCGTGACAGGCGAAGCAGTGATCGGCCAAGATGGGGCGGATGTCGCGATTGAACTCGAGGGCCGGCTTCTTCGTCTGGGCCAGCGCCGCCGGACAGAAGAGAGCGGCGCTCAGCAGAAGCAGCGCGAGACGGAGTCGGCTCCCGGATGCCATCGTCAAAGTCTCCGAGCAGGGGAGGGAGAATATCTGGCAGGAGGGCGATGAATTAAGACTACCCGGCCCGCGAGAGGATCGCAAGAGGCTGAAGCGGTCAACTTCGCAGAGTCGGGATTGATGGGTGAATGAATTCGCGATCGCAAGGGAGCGGCCTCTTGGCAGCCATTCCCTTGCGATTGCGGACTCGGTTGCTTCCATCCTCGTTATTTTACAAGAGCCGATACGTCCCCCAATTTCAATTCGCCGCTCTTGGCGCCACTCTCTCCGCCCCCGACAGCCACCGTCTTGCCATCGGAACTGAACGCGACACAGTGTACCTCGGCTTCATGTCTCGGGATTGTGCCTGTCTCCTGGCCCGTCTCCACGTTCCACAGCTTGGCCGTCTTGTCCGTACTACCCGAGAGCAAGAGCGTTCCGTCCGGAGCGAATGCGAGCGCCGCGACACCACTTCGATGCCCATTCAAACTGCGGATCGACTGGCCTTTGTCCGTATCCCACAACTCGATCTCGCCGTTCTCGAACATGTCGGCGATGGCCAGCAGGTTTCGTTTAGGATGAAAGGCCATGGTCGTGACCATGTGAGGCGTTTTGAACAAGCGCTGCTTACTCGTGGCGATCTCGTACAGAGCAATGTGTCCCGACGAATCACCCTCGTCAAAGCGCGGATAGCCGATCCCGACAGCAAGGGTCTTGCTATCCGGACTGAATCTCACCCGATAGACGTGCTTCTTGGCGTGCGGGAACCTCTTGATTTCTTGCCAGGTCTTCGTGTTCCAGATGACCACAGGCATGTTGTCTGCCGTCCCGGCAACAGCCAGCATGGTCCCATCGGGGCTGAAAGCCGCATCCTCAATGTTTCCAATATCCGCTTGCAGGGTGCGCAGCGAGTCTCCCGTCGAGGGATTACGCAAGTCGGGAGCGAAACCTCCCATGACCAGGGTTTGACCATCCGGGCTGAGGGCCAGGCAGTTCACCCACGGGGTATTGACCTTGAGTGTGCGCGACTCGGTACCGCTTTCCAGGTCCCAGAGCTTGACGTCCCCGGCCCAGTCGCCTGCCGCCAGGCTTTTCCCATTCGGGTTCAATGCCAGCAGCCGAAGGGACTTTTTATGCCCGACCAGCGATTTTTTCAGGGTTGCGCTCCCCGCTTTTGTGTCCCCTCCCCCACCCTTGGTGGAATCCTTGCCGCGGAAGACGCCCGTGAGAACCAAGACCAGGACGAGCAATGCGACCGCTCCTCCGCCTGCGGCCCCCCAGATCAGCGCAGGGTTGGTCCGCTTCTTTTTCGCCCCGCGCGCCGACTTTTTCCGCTTGGGCTTTCTCTCCTCCTCGGGGTCTTCCTGCTCCTCGTTTTCCTCCCTGTCGTCCTCCAGGTCGCTGGACCGGGCAACGGTTCGTTTGGCTGAAGCCGGTTTCTCTTTCGTGACTTCGGCTGGGCGAGACTTTGCGGCTGGCTTCTGGACGGGTTGCGGATCGTCCTGGTCCACATCTTCTGCTTCAGGAACGGTCACGATAGATTTGCACTTGGGACAGCGAACTCGTTTGCCGGCCGGTAAGGGTTGGGCCGTCTTGAGGATGGCCCCACACGAGGGACACGTCAAATTGGGAACGGCCATGTTGCTTCTATCCTTGACGGCGGAGATCACCCGGTGAAGGAGGTCCTCAGAGTACCTCGCGCTCTCAAGCCAATTGTAACCCTCACAAATCACTTTTCCATCAGGGATTCAGGTAATCTGGAGCGACTTCAGCCAGGAACCGCGACCCGGAAGCTGGACCCGCTCCGGCAAGCGCAATCGTCGCGGTCGTGCTAACCGGAGCGAAAACCCCCGACTCCCCAGAGGGAATTGCTCTTGATTCCGAGTTGCTCACAAATCATCTCAAGCTTTGTCGCGCGACTACCGATTACCCCTCTACACGCTTCGCTATCTTGCGCAGCCGTGTAACGACGGGAGAAATCGGACAACCACAACACTGAGAGGAATTCACCATGTTTTCGTTCTTCCGCCAGTCCTTTCGGCAGTGGGCGCGGAGCGGCACAAGGACAGCCGGCGCGCCCAAGACCCCCGCGCGCCGGCTCCACTGCGAGACCCTGGAAGATCGCATCATGCCTTCTCTTCCCGGCAGCGAGGTGCTGGTCAACACCATTCGTCTTCACCCCGACCAACAAGCAGCGGCGGCCTCGTCCACCAACGGCCTGTCCGTCGTCGTCTGGACCGACGTCAAGCCGGGGTACGATCGCGACATCAAGGCGCAACGCTTCGACGCCTACGGTCACAAGGTCGGCGGAGAAATCCTCATCGCCGGAGGACGGGCGCCCCAGCACAACGCCTCCGTGGCCATGGACGCCCACGGCAACTTCGCCGTCACCTGGACGCAGGACTACTCTCTCACCGACAGTGACATTCACGCGGCCGTCTTCCGCGCCGATGGAACGCGGATCGGCAACGAACTTGTCGTCGCCAGCCTGCCCAAGAACGAATACGATCCGACCATCGCCATGGCGGCCAACGGCGACTTCGTCGTCACTTACACCTATCAGTTCGGCAAGACCGACAGCGATATCAAAGCCGTCCTGTTCCACGCCGACGGCTCCATCGCGCGCACCATTGACGTGGCCATCAGTTCGCGGGCTGAATCCAACGCCAGCGTCACGATGAGTCCCGATGGACGCTTCGCCGTCTCCTTCGTCAAGGCCGACGACATCTGGGTCCAGCGCTACACAAAAGAGGGCAACCTCATCGGAACGCATGTCGTCGCCGGCGGCGCCAACCCGCAACGCGAACCGGACGTGTCGATGGACAGCCACGGCAATACCGTCGTCGTCTGGCAAGAGAACGTCAACAACAACTGGGGCATTTACGCTCGCGCCATCAGCAGCACCGGCCAGGTCGGGGCCGTCCATATCGTGCAGGCGACGACCGCTCAGGAAACCCTCCCAACCGTGGCCGTCGATCCAACGACGAGCAAATTTGTCGTCGCTTATCAGTCGCAGACCGGCAGCGTGAAATCGGTCAAGGTGACGGAACTGTCAGCTGCGGGAGCGCAGATCCGCACCTCGACGATGGACGTCGGCCTGGCGAATCCGTCCGTCAGTATTGGCGGCAGCGCCCATCGCTATCTCGTTGCGGGGGAGTCGATCGGCAGCAAGGGAGGCGATTTCGACGGCGGAGTCTTCGCTCGCTTTGGCATTCTCTGATCGAACCCGTCAGTGATCCGGCGTTGCCGGACTGTGAAGGACCGCACTCAGTTCTGGGAAAGAATTCCCCCCCCACGACCAAACATGAAACGAAAGGGGGCCGGAACAATGTTCCAGCCCCCTTCGTCATTTGCGGCGTTCAGAGAGACGTCAAACGATCCAATTACTTGCAGCAACCACGCTTGTGCTTGCCCGAGGAGCAGCCGCTGGAGCAGCCGGTCTCGCAGGGAGCGGCGATCGAATGAACCGGAGCGGCGCACTCGACCGCACCGTAGACCGGCACCTGGACCTCAACAGTCTTGGTGACGTGACGGCAGACCCGGTAGGTGACGGGCTTCGCCACCGTGACGGGACGGCAGACGTTCACCGTGATCTCTTCGGTGTAAGGCGTCGTCTTGTAGCTGACGTAGGTCCGGTTCTCGGTCTTGGTGATCGGCTTGCACACCCAGACGTCGAACGTGCG
>JBBRIK010000191.1:0-7708 GCA_038221045.1 Gemmatales bacterium | reverse complement strand
TCGTCACTTACCCGGGAGGGGCGGCGGCGGGGGGAGGTCGATACTGCCCGGCGGCACCATGGGCGGAGGCGATCCGGGGGCGACCAGAGGCGCGGTCACAACCGGAGCGGGCGGCGGCATCGGCGCTCCCGAGAGTTCCGGAATCGGCGACGGAATCGGATTGACCGCAGGCTTCGGAGCCGGCGCTTCCATCACGGGCAACGGAGGAGGCAATGGCGCCGGAGTCGGCAGCGCAGCCGGAGGCGCCACGAGGATCGCAGCCGGCTCGATGCTCTTGCCGCCCATCATTGGCATCGACGGCGCGCTCATCTGCGTTTCCTTGAATGCGGGGGCCACTTCGATGGCCGACCGTTCCATCGTCGCCGGCGTCCTCATCGGCGCGACTTCCTTCACCGGCGCGATCGGGTCCACCTTCTGCGCCTCCACGGGCATCGCACTGAAACTGTTCGTTGGCAGTGCGCCGTAAGACATCGGAGGGGGAGGAGGAGGCATCTGGATCTTCTCCTTCACCACCGGGATCGGAGTTCCCGTGTCGGCCGAGATCGGCACTCCCGCGGCGTCGGTCGGGATTCCCTCCTCGAACTTCGGCGCGGGTGCACCAACGGTCCGGGTGGGATCAACGGGGTTGCCGGCAACAGGAGCCGGTGCGCTGTACTCATTCGCTGGATGGTCGTACGGACTCTTCATCCGGCCCGCGCCCTCTCCCATGACGGTAGTCGAGCGGTCTGGGATAGTGCGAACGCGCCCATCCTGCGTGACGGTGCGCACCTCGGTTGAGGGCTTGCTGACCCTGTTGACGACAGGCGGGGCAGCATCCTTGTGGCTCCACCAGCCACAGCCGCAATCCTTGCATCCACTCAAGGTCAGACCGACGCAGAGGCCGATCAGACCCAATACGGGCTTCTTGCCCATAGGTATTCCCCTTCCCCGTAGGCGAGATAGCGTTGGCCGCGCTCGGACCCCCCCGCGCGGTATCGTTCTCCTTGCCGGCGCATCCCCAAACGCGCACGGCCTTTCGTTGATTGAAGTGGAAAGCTGATAGCCGGAAGAGGGAGAAGGGTCAAGAGCAAATCGAGGTTGAAGTTCTGAGCGAAGTGAATTGTGGAAGGACCGAATAGTATCCCGCGTTCTTGCCGCTTGCGGCTTAACGGACTTTCCGCTAAGCCGCAAGCGGCAAGAAGGTCTTTCGCCGGCGGAACCGTTCAGGCGCTCCTCTTCAAGGACAGCGTCGGCGTCTGCCACTTGCTGAACTCGGTCATGAACTGCTGCACGGCCTCATCCGTCTTGGGATGACCGCACATCAGCGGAAAGAACTTCGGCGGCACGGTCAGAATGTCTGCGCCGGCCTGCAATGCCTCATTGATGTCGGCGATATGGCGAATACTGCCGACGATGATCTCCGAGTTCGAGTTCCAGGAGCGGAACGTCTGCGAGACCTGACGCACCACCGAGCCGGCATCATAACCGATGTCGCGGATGCGTCCCCAGAAGAGACTGACGTACTTCGCTCCGGCGCGGGCGGCCATCACGGCCTGGTTGTAGGACATGCAGCAGGTGCAGTTGACCTCAATGCCGCGCCGGGCCAGTTCGGCAATCACGGCCAGTTCATTCCAGCCGATGGGGATCTTGATGTTGATGTGCGGGTAATGGCCAAAGTGGCTCAGGAACTCTTCGGCCTGGGCGAGCATCTCGACGGGATCGACCGTGAACACTTCAACGCTCAGGGGAATCTGGCAATCGTACTTCTTCAGGATCGCGATCATGTCATTGATGTGATCGCGAAAATCGCGGCGCTCCTCTTTCGAGAGGATGGCCGGGTTTGTCGTCACGCCGGCGGGAAAGCCACGCTGGACGCACTCTTCCAACTCGACCAGATTCGCAGTATCGACGAACAGTTTCATCGTTGACCTCGAAGTGAAAAGGTGAGGATCCAGTCGGCCGCCTCGGCCAACGACGAGACACAATGGTCCGGCTTGCAGCGTTCGAGTCCACTACGCGGCGTCACAATCAGCACCGCCCGGCAGCCCGCTGCCTGGCCTGCCTCGACGTCGCTCCACCGGTCGCCCACCATCAGGCTGCGCGCGAGATCGAGTCTCCAGCGTTCTGCGGCGTCGAGCAGCATTCCCGGCCTCGGCTTGCGGCAGACGCAGTCATCGGCGCAGTCGTGATAGCAGGTTAGAACGTCGAGGACCGGCAAGGTTCGGCGGAGGACTTCGTTCATTTCCTCGACGATCGCTCGGCTCTGGATTCCGCGCGCCACGTCGGGCTGGTTGGTGACGACAACCAGGGGAAACCCGGCCTCTGCCAGCTTTCGTGTTGCGGCCTCGACTCCCGGCAGCAACTCGAACTCCGCAAGCGTTTGCGGAGGATGCGAGACATTGCCGCGCACAAACGTACGGTTCAGCACGCCATCGCGATCGAGAAACACTGCGGGCCGCATCACACCATTCATGTCCGCATCTCCCAGGCTCAGGCGGCGCGAGCGGAGGAGGACGATTCCCACTTGGTTTCCGCGAGTTTGATCGCCGGATGAGACACGAGCAGATGCCAGACCACTCCCTGAAACGCTTCCGCGTGCGGCGTCACTGTCCTGGCGTTGACAGTCGGCACGATCACGCAGGCGTCGGCCACCTGGGCGGTGTAGCCGCCGGCCCGGCCGACGATGCCGCAGATCGTGCAGCCGACCTCGCGGCCAAACTGCAACGCACGCACCAGATTGGGACTGATGTTCTTCTCCAGGTCGCCGCCGCCGACCGACAGGACGAAGAGCATGTCGCGGCGCGTCAGTTTGCTGACGCGCAACCAGTTGACGAAGACCGTCTCCCAGCCTTCGTCATTGGTCCGGGCCGTCAACTCCGACACGTTGTCCGTCGGTGCGTAGCACTCGATCTGAGCAATCTTGCGGAAGTCGTTGACGGCATGCGAGGCGTTGGCCGCACTGCCGCCCACGCCCAGCATGAATAGCCGGCCGCTTCGACTGCGAAGATCCACCAGCAGCGACACCATTCGATCGATGGTCTTCGTGTCAAGTGCTTCGAGGATGCGCTTCGCTTCCTCGATGAACTCCTGCGTGTGAGACATGCCCTGCCTCCCTCTGTGCCGTCAGCCGCGACGCCGGTTCCGGTCGGCGTCACTCCCAAACTTGCTTCAAGCGCTGCGCGCCAGCAGATAAGTCTCGGTCTCCGCGAGTCCCCGAGGCGAGCCAATCTCGTAGAAGCGATCTTCGACCTCGTAGCCAATCATCCCACCTTCGCGCACCAGGTCGTGAAAGAGGTCGGCCAGGTCGAACGACTCGCCAGCGGGAATTCGCTCAAGGGCTGCACGTCGAAGAAGAGACAGGCCGTAGTCGATGTGGATCATCTCGGCGCTCGCGCGCTTTTTGTCATAGCACAGCAGACGCCCGCCGTGAAAGACCACATTACTGCGGTCCCACTGGTCGTCGTTTCGCACCACCGTCATCAATCCGAGGGCGTTGCCGGCCAGGAAATTCGCGAGGACTGCGCGATAATCGAGATCGAGGTAAGAGTCCCCATAGAGGATCGCGAACGCATCCCCCAGGAGCGGCAAGGCCCGGCGCAAAGCCCCGCCGGTCCCCAGCAGGCGATCCCCGTCGTGACTGTATTGGACCCGCACGCCGAAGCGGCTGCCATCGCCGACATGCTCCTCAACCTGCTCGCCGAGATGGCCCAGACACAGGACGACTCGACGGATGCCATTGTGAGCGAGCAGAGAGAGCAGGTGATCCACGAAGGGCCGGCCCGCGACAGGCACCATCACCTTCGGCATCTGCAACGTGATGGGCCGCAGGCGCGTCGCCAGACCGCCGGCAAGGACGGCCACGGGAATATCGGCCCCATTCCACTCAGGCGGCATGCCGGATTTCCTCTTCCTGGGTGGTGAAGCCGCTCCCTTGCGGTCGCGGCTCGTTTTGCGATCGCGGGTTGTGTTGAGGCCTGGAACTCTTCAGCACCCGGCCCAGAGCCACCAGTCCGCCCACCAGGGACGTTCCTGTCTGAACCGCGAGCAGGGCCACGGCCAGAGCCAGGCTCCTGTCCGACTGCACCCCGAACAGGCCGAGCAGTCCCACGAAGGCTCCTTCACCAATGCCCACGCCATTCAGCGATACGGGCAGGAGCTTGACCACCCACACCAGCGACACAATCAGGCAGAAGGCGAGAATCCCCACGTCGATACCAAGCGATACGGCAACGACCTGATGAGCGCCGATGCACAGTAATAAGCCCGTCAGGCTGAGAAGGATAAGGTGGAGAAGGTCTCGAACGCGCAGAGCTGGCTCATCGAGCAGGCGTCGAAGTCCCAGGCGGATTCGCTCGCCCCAGGCACTCGAACTCAGCCGCCGAACGCCGGGAATCCAGTGGCTCGTGCCGATCCAGCGGCAGCAGGCACGCATCGCCTGCGGATTGAGGAGGGCAGCCACACACGACACCCCAGCCAGATGGAGCAGAAAGAACCACGGCATCAACGGCCCTGGAAGCAGAGACAGGAAGGCGAGGGCGGCCACCATTCCGAGGGCCATCATCACGCCAAAGCCGAGCAGGCGGTCCTGAAAGGTGGCGAGGAAAACTCTGCCGAGCGAATGACCGCGCCGGCTGACTTCGTAGACCCGCACCGCGTCGCCGCCGACGGAACTCGGCAGGAAGGTGGAGCAGAACATCCCGAGCCAGTAGTCGCTCAGGATCCGGGTCCACGGCTCGTGAATCCTCCGGCAGCGCAGGAATACCTGCCAGCGCCGGCTCCCCACCAGCACGGACGTCAGGTAGAGGCCCCCGGCCAGGGCCAGGGCGTCAGACCGAATGGACCGCAGCGCGGAGACGAAGTCTCCCTGCCGTGCGAGCCAGACCAGCAGCAGGATGAGAGCGAGGCTGATCACGACCTGCAAGGTGAGGCGCGTCGAGCGACGACCCAGCAACCCTCGAACGAACGCGGGCATCGATCCGCCTCCTTCACTGGAGAACCGTTGCCGTCCCCTCGAAGTCAAAGCGGAAGCGGACCTCACGCAGGCCGGCTTCCGCCATCGCGCGACGCAGGCACGCCTTCTCCTCGGCGTAGAACATCAGGAAGCCGCCGCCGCCCGCGCCGATCAGTTTGCCCCCGAGCGCTCCGTTGACCATCGCCAACTCGTACCACTCGTTGATCTGGCCGTTGCTCATCGAGCCGCTGCGCTTCTTCTTGTGCTCCCAGTGGACCTTCATCAGTTCGGCAAAGCGAATCAGGTCGCCCGATTCGAGGGCTTCTTTGCTCTGGTAGCCTAGCTCCTTGACAAAGTGCAGGTTGTCCACCATGCCCTGATCGCGCTGCTTGCTGCGGTCGTCCTGCTCCTTGAGGATGCTCGACGCCGATCGGCTGTAGCCGGTGAAGAACAGGAGCAGGTTGTCTTCGAGGTTGTAGAGCGTCTCGCTGCTAACGCGCAACGGCCAGGCATCGACATGACCGCTAGGCGAGAACTGGAAGCAGGTCAGCCCGCCATAGGCCGCGATGTACTGGTCCTGCTTGCCGATGGGTTCGCCGAGACGATTGATCTCGATGTCGCAAGCCTGCTCGGCCAGCTCGCGCGGGTGGACGAAGTTTCTCCTGTGGCTGTGCAGCGTCTTGAGCAGGGCCGTCGTGAAGCTGCCGGACGATCCCAGTCCCGTACCGGAGGGGATGTCGGCCATGCTGGTGATTTCCAGCCCCTGGCCGCTGATTCCGGTGAGCTTCAGCGCTTCGCGGATGATAGGATGTTGCACCTCGTCGGCGCTGCTGACGCGCTCGAGCTTTGAGTACTTGATGATGAGTTCGGGAACGAATGTCTGATGCAGGGTGATGCAGACGTACTTGTCAATGGCGGCGGCGATCAAGAAGCCCGAATGCTTCTGATAGTACGAGGGCAGATCGGTGCCGCCGCCGCCAAGAGAGATGCGCAGCGGACTGCGAGTGAAGATCATATGGCCTGCCTCCGTTCCGGCTTCAACGCTTCCGCGGACCGATACACCTTCCCCACCACCTCAAGGGCGGCGAGGGCGTCGTCGAGATTGCCCGCCGGAGCGATCCCGCTCTGGATGCACTCGACGAAATGGACGAACTCGTCGCGCCAGGAGGAGTCCTCGCCGGGATACTCCCAGATGGTCGTTTCGGGCGGTCCCATCTGTGGCTTCATGCGGTAGAACGCCAGACGTTCGACGCCGTAACTGCCGCCGAGTCCATCGATCTGCAGCTTGCCGTCGCGGCCGAAGATCTCGAAGCAGAACAGGTTCTTCCACTCAGTGCAGGAAGCGTGCAGCCAGGCGACCTGGCCGCTCGCGGTCCGCAGGAAGAGGAAGCCATTGTCCTCGACCGGCATGTTCCAGAAGAAGGTGTCGATATGGCCCTGAACGTCCGTGAATTCGCCGAGGAACCAGCGCGCGAGGTAGATGAGATGCACGCCCTGATCGAGCAGTTCGCCGCCGCCCGCGAGAGAGGGATCCGCACGCCATTCGCGGTCGTAGCCGAGACGTCCGCCGTGGCCGTAGCGCGCGCGAATGTAGAGAAGCGGCCCGAGTTGGCCCTCGTCGCACAGTTGCCGGGCCTTCTGAAACGCGGGATGGAATCGATGATTGAAGCCAACCTTGACGACGACGCCAGCGTCGCGCGCTAACTCAGCAAGAGAGTGAAGCTCGCTTGCGTTTCGCGCCGCGGGTTTTTCGACGAGGACATGCTTGCCGCGGCGAATGGCTCCCTCCATCACCTCGGCGAGCGCGTTGTTCGTGACCGAGACGAGGACGGCGTCAACGTCGTCACGCCTGACGACGGCCTGCCAGTCCGCAGCCGCCGCGCAGCTGGGATACTGCGAGGCCAGATGCGCCGCGCGAGAGAGGCTGACGTCAGCAGTCGCCACTAGCGTATGGCCCGCGAGCGTTCGCGCCCTCTTCTGCCCGATGAGTCCGCAGCCGACGATGGCTAGGCGCATTTTCGGCTCATCTCTCGATCTTCAGGCGTGATTCGTCGCAGCGTGAAGACATCGCCGCGGGCCAGTTCGTCGCGCCACTCGGGCAGATGGACCCAGTCATCCCAGACGGCGCTGAGGAGCCGGCCGGAGATGCCGTCACTTTCAGCCGATGCCAGGAATGTCGCCAGCTCCGCGCCTCGATCCAGTCCTGCGCCGCCTTCGTCTCGTTGCTTGAGCGATTTGTCGTAGAACTCCTTGCCGACGGCCTCGGGTCCAGCCGTCAACACTTCGTCGAGCAATCGGGTGTTGAGCGCGCCCGGCGCGATGGCGTTGATGTCGATACAATCGTCCTTCAACTCGCAGGCCAGCGTTTCCGTCAGCCTCACGACGGCGGCTTTCGAGGCGGCGTAAGCGCTGAACCGAGGCAGCGGGGCCGTCGCCCCGCCCCCGGAAAGATTGATGATCTTGCCGTAGCGCCGGGACCGCAGCAGGGGCAGGACGGCGCGGGTCATCAGGGCGGTGCCGAGCAGATTGACGGAGATTGCCTCGACCCAGTTGTCCCAGTCGCACTCCTCGAATCGGCCCATGGGACCGTAGATGCCGGCGTTGTTCACCAGGATCGTCAGTCCGGGCAAGACCTCACCGGCGCGGCGGACAATGCCGGCGCAGTCCTCCGCGCGCGACACGTCGCCCCGAAAGACGCTCACGACCTGGCCGGGAGAGCGAGCCAGCGGCGCCAGTTCCTGCGCCGTCTGCTCCAGGGCGTCCTGCCCGCGGGCGACG
>JBBRIK010000190.1:0-7741 GCA_038221045.1 Gemmatales bacterium | reverse complement strand
CCAGCGCTGGATTGCCAGGAGTGTAGCCGAATTCGCCAGACTTCGGGCTGCTTGAACGCCCCAAGAACCCGAATTCTGGCGAATTCGGCTACAAGTAGCGCTGTAGTGTTAAGAAAAGAAGCAAGAAAAGACGGCACGGTTCAAAGTGAGGTGAAACGCTTCGTGGCGGCAAGAAGATCAGTTCGTGGGATGCGTCTCGGTTTCCAAGGGCAGACGGATGGCGAAGCGCGTTCCCCGCCCCATCACGCTCTGCACCTCGATCGTGCCGTCGTGGGCTTCGATGATCTTGCGCGTCGTTGCCAGGCCGAGACCCGTCCCGCCCTGGCGGGTCGAGTAGAAGGGCCGAAACACTCGCGCCGCCACATCGGGAGACATGCCCGCTCCCGTATCGATGATGCTCAGGCAGACCGTGTCCGGGGGCAACTCCCGGCCATCCTGTTCGGAAGGATGCGGGGCCAGGCTCGTCTCGACGCTGGCCTGAATAGTCAGATCACCGCCGTTGGGCATCGCCTGCTGGGCGTTGAGGAAGAGGTTGAGCAGCGCCTGCTTGAACATCTCGCGATGCAGACGCACCGGAGGCAGGTCGGCGGGCAGCAGACGGATGATGTTGACGCCGCCCTTCTCGGCTGTCGGCGTGTAGAACTCGATCAACTCCTCGACCACGTCGGCGAGGTCGCACGGTTCGCGTTCGAGGTCGTTGATGCGAGCGAAGGCCAGGAACTCGCGCGAGATGGCTTCGAGCCGATCGCATTCACCTTGCAGCCGTTGAATCTTGGTGAAGGCGCGTTTCTCGCGCGGAGTCTGAGCGTCCTGGAAATCCTCGGCGAGGAGTTCCAGGCTCAGTTTCAGAGTGCCCAGGTGGTTCTTGATCTCGTGAATGAAGCCGCCGGCGAGCTCGGCCAACTCGGCGTAGCGGTTGCTGACAGCCGAAGACTCTTCCTCGTCCAGCGGCTTCTCGGAGATCGTCAGCGACTCCTCGCTCACGGTCATTCCTGCGGTTCACGTTCCGGCGGCTGCTCGGTGCGCTCGCCCGCTGGACGTTCTCCTGAAGGACGATCGCCCGCCGGGCGGTCACCGGACGGACGACGGCCGCCCTCGCGCCGCCCCCCCCCCGCCGCCGCCAGAACGTGAACCGCCACGGTCGCCGCCGCCGCGCCGATCCCTGTCGCCGCCGCGCCCGCCGCCTCCGCCGCCCTCGCTCCGTTCGCGGCGCGGCTCCTCGCTGCGTTCGCGCGGGGGTTGGTCCGAAGGAGGAGCGTCGCCGCCCTCGCCCGCCTCGCCGCCCGGGTTCTGATCGCGGAGCAACGCCTTGCGCGACACCTTGACGCGGTTCTGATCGTCGATGCCGATGACCTTGACCGCTATCTTTTCGCCGAGTTTGACCACGTCCTCGACCTTGCCGACGTACTTGTCGTCCAGCTCGCTGATGTGGCAGAGGGCATCGCGTCCGGGGGCCAACTGAATGAAGGCCCCGAAGTCGCGGATCGACACGACCTCGCCGTGATAGACCCGGCCGATCTTCACTTCCTCGGTGATCGCCTCGACCTTGGCGCGGGCGGCCTCGGCCCCGGCGGCGTCCCGATGGGCGATGAACACCGTCCCGTCTTCCTGGATGTCGATGTGAGCGCCGGTCGATTCCTGAATCGCCTTGATGTTCTTGCCGCCCGGCCCGATGAGCGCGCCGATCTTCTCGGGATTGATCTTCACCGTCAGCAGGCGTGGGGCGACGTCCGAGATGTTCGGCCGCGGGGCCTGAAGCGGCGTCGCCTTGAGCATGAAGCGAAGGATCTCGCGGCGCGCCTCGCGGGCCTGTTCCAGAGCCTCGCCGATGATTTTCTCGTCGATGCCGTCGATCTTCAGGTCGAGTTGGATGCCGGTGATGCCGCGGGCAGTGCCGGCCACCTTGAAGTCCATGTCGCCGTAGTGATCCTCATCGCCCATGATGTCGGTCAGGATCGCGTAGCGGTCGCCTTCCTTGACCAGACCAATCGACACACCGGCGACGGGATCGTAGATCGGCACGCCAGCGTCCATCAGGGCGAGGGTGCCGCCGCAGACGGAGGCCATGCTCGACGAGCCGTTGGACTCCTCGATCTCGCTGACGAGCCGGATGGTGTAGGGGAACTCGTCCGGCCCAGGGATGATCGCCTTGAGGCTGCGCTCGGCCAGCATGCCGTGGCCAATTTCGCGCCGGCCCGGACCCTGGATGCGCCGGCACTCGCCGACGGCATACGGAGGCATGTTGTAGTCGAGCATGAACTTCTTGCTGAACTCGTCGAGCAAGCCATCGACGCGCTGCTCGTCGCTGACGGTGCCGAGCGTGACGGAGACGACGGCCTGCGTCTCGCCGCGCTGGAAGATGGCCGAGCCATGAGCGCGCGGCCAGATGGCGACCTCGCAGTACAGGTCGCGGACCTGCTTCGCCGTGCGGCCGTCCATGCGCACGCCTTCGAGAATCGCATCGCGGACGACACGTTCCTCGAGCGCGGACAGGGCCGCTTTGACCTGCGCCTCGGAATACGCCGGCGGATCAACGGCCCTCGCTTCCTCGCGGATCTGATTCTTCAGCTCCTTGATGGCGGTCGCCTTTTCGAGCTTGCCGGGCGTCTGCTTGCGCTTCTTGAACTCGTCGTAGTAGCGCTTGCGAATGTCCTCGTAGGCCGGGTTCGGCTTCGCTTCCGGCAGCTTCTTGGCCGGCTTGCCCATCTTCGTGCGCAACTCCTCGATCATCTCGATGATGGTGCGAATGCCGTTGTGGCCGAAGGCGATGGCGGCGGCCATCTCGTCTTCCTTCATCTCGCGGGCGAATCCCTCGATCATGGTGATGGCCGACTTCGTCCCGGCGACGATCAGATCGAGATCGCTCTCTTCGAGCTGCTGGTGCGTCGGCAGCAGCACGAGTTGGCCGTTGATCCTGCCTACGCGAACGCTGCCGGTCGGCTGCGTGAAGGGAATCTCGGAGATGTGCAGGGCGGCGCCGGCGCCGATCATGCTCAGAACGTCGGGATCGTTCTCACGATCGAACGACCTCACCGAGGTCATCACCTGCACTTCGCGCTGGTAGCCGGCGGGGAAGAGGGGGCGGATGGGGCGGTCGATGAGACGACAGGTGAGAATTTCTTTGGTCGTGGGTCGGCCTTCGCGTTTGATGAAGCCGCCGGGAAACTTGCCGGCGGCGTACACCTTCTCGCGATAGTCGACGGTGAGCGGAAAGAAGTCTCGTTCGGGGTTCTCGTCTCCCTCGACGACGGCAGTGAGCGTCATGGTGTCGCCGAGGCGAACGACGACAGCGCCGTGGGCCTGTTTGGCGATTTTTCCGGTTTCGAGGCTGAGGGTAGAAGAACCGAAGGGACGTTCGACGCGGTGGACCTGCACAGTGTAACCTCATCTGGCCAGCAGGAGGAGAGCCAGGGGGAGCCGTCCGAGTCAAGAGTCTCAAATGATGAATGATGAATGATGAATGATGAATATTCTTAATTCATCATTCATCATTCATCATTCATCATTTGTTCTCGGTCACTTACGGAGGCCGAGCTGAGTGATGACCGCGGTGTAGCGGCTGCGGTCCCTGTTCTTGAGATAGCTCAACAACCCATTGCGCTTGCTGACCATCTTCAACAGACCGCGCCGGCTGGCGTGGTCCTTCTTGTGCACGCGCATGTGCTCGTGCAACTCATTGATACGGGTCGTGAGCAGAGCGATCTGGACTTCCGGCGACCCAGTATCCACGGGGTCGCGACGGAATCGATCGATCAGCTGGGTTTTCTGCTCCTTCGTGATCGTCATCTCGTGTCTCGCCGCCTCCGACTGGCCATGCTCCTGCTGTACGTTCAACACAGTTTATATCACGTACTTCACTTCAGCATCCTATCAGCCCTTCAGGGGATGGCAAGAGTCGAAAACGCTTTCTTGACTTGCTCCCCTCGGTCCGGCGGAGTGCGGCCGTTACTGGCCCGGCTTCGCTTCCAGCAACGTCTTCACGTCCCACAACAGAACCGTCTTGCTCGCTCCGCCGCTGGCAAGCGTCTTGCCGTCCGGCGCGAAGGCCAGCGCCTGAAAGGGCCGCTCGTCGGCCTCTTTCCGGGACCGTTCCTTGCCCGTCTCCACGTCCCACAATCGCAGGACGCCCTCCTTGCCGCCGGAGGCCAACAGCTTGCCGTCGGGAGAAATCGCCAGGGCGCGGACCAACCCTCGATGGCCCTTCAGAACGGCTCGCTCTCGCCCCGTTTCGGCGTCCCACAGGCGCACGTCTCCATCCTTCCCGGCCGACGCCACCGTCTTGCCCTCGGGGGTGAAGGCGACAGCCCGGACGAACTCCGTGTGTCCCTTGAGGACGAGCCGCTGCTTGCGAGTCTCGACGTCCCAGAGCCTGACGGTGTGGTCCCAGCCGCAGGAGGCCAGCGTCTTGCCGTCGGCAGCGAACGCCAGTGCGTTCACCTCCTCCGTGTGGCCGGCGAGAGTGGCCAGTTCCTTGCCCGCCTTCACGTCCCACAGGAAGACCGGAGTGTCCGCGCCAGCGTAGGCCAGGATCGCCCCGTCCGGCGAGAAAGCCAGCGCTCGCACCTCGGAACGCGGGCCGCGCAACCGGGCTGCCTCCTTGCCGGCCGCCACGTCCCACAGGTGAATGCCCCTGTCATAGCCCGCTGTGGCCAGCGTCTTGCCGTCAGGACTGAAGGTCAACGCCGTGACCATCCTGCCGTGGCCGGGGAAGCTGAACCGGGTCTTCAGCGTGGCTGCCTCCCAGACGCGCGCAACGCCGTCCTGCGCTCCGGAGGCTAACAGCTTGCCGTCGGGGGAGTAGGCCAAAGACGTGATGATCCCCTGATGGCCTTCCGCGCCGCGCGGCTGCTGCGCGCCAGCGGTTGGGCCAGCGAACAGCAGAGCCAGCAGAATTGGCGTGCGCATGGCCTACCCCTCCTGAAAAGCTTATCGTTATGTACAGCGGAGCAGAACATGCGTCAATCATCCGCGGGTGTCAGGGACGAACCCCTGTCCTGGCTCACCACCTCGGGGAACCGTCATGACTATCGATCAACTTCTCTTCGTCGGATTGAACGGCTATGCCCTGGCGCTGGACCGCGAGACCGGCGACATCGTCTGGTCCAACGATCAGATGAAATCCGGCTACGTCTCGCTGTTGCTGGACGGCGACCGCCTGATCGCCTCCACCAATGGGTACCTCTACTGCCTGGATCCGCTGACAGGAGCGATCCTCTGGCACAATCCCCTGCGCGGTTACGGCATGGGAGCGCCGACGGCGCTGGTCTCGGTGCGCGGCCAGAGTTCGCAGACCCTCACCCAGCAGGCGGCAGCAGCCATTGCGGCGGCGAGAGCTTCCTCGGCCAGCCACTCCGGATCCTGAGAGAGGGCCGGGACGTTGCAACCAGGGTATCCAGACATGATCGAGAAAGGAGGTTGGGGAAAAGTTGCCGGGGCTTTTTCGGTCTTATAGAGGCATGTAGTAATTCGTTCTTGGCGGCGCAGCGCTCTGCCGTTAGCATTGAGCAGGATTCGTTAATTAACTCGCTGCCACACCCCCGGTGGAGTGGAAAAGTGATCGCGGTGCGCTCAAGGAGGCAGCTGCGAACCCCAGCGACTTCGGCTACGAGGGGAGCTTCATTCTTGCCGACGTAATATCCGGACGAGTTCCTTTTGGTTCTCACTTCCGCGGTACCTTTCGGCCCATCTCAATGGAATGCCTGACGACGTAGCGGCGTCAGCGGCCTTCCCCGATGGTTTTGTTTTCCCAATCTGATGCCGGTCAAAGAAATACCCGCCAAGAGTGATCGCCGGAGACGGATTCCGGTAAGAGCGTCCAGGGTCACCACCCGTGGGTTCCCTTTACCCGACCATCGGGGCCGAAATCGACGCAGAACCAGCAGATCTCTAGCGAGTCCTGATAGTAGTACCAGCCCTCTCCGTCGTCCCGTTCATCGCGGTTGTGCGGGTTTCCGAGGGAAGCACGCACCTCGTCGGCAGACATCCCTTCCTTCACTCGGGTGTAAGGGTTGCCCGAGAGCGGAAAACTGCCGTAATGCTGACGAAACAGAAGGGAAGGTGCGACGCAGCAGGAAAACGGCACCGCCGCACTCACCAGCAGGAGGATGATTCCGATCCATCGGCCATGGGACCACCCCCGACGAATCAGGATCACTCCCCGGATGCCACCGAACAAGGCACCCGCAAGGTACGCCAACCAGATCAGCGCCAGCACGCCGACGATCCTAGCGCCTGCACCGAAATCCGGCGTTGCGAAAGGGATCGCCATGAGGGGCAGAACAGCATCCATGCAGAGCCTCCTGGGCCAATCGGAAAAGACAGTGCCATCTTCCCGCGCCAGGCGAGCAGCGTCAAGAGCGTGAACACTCGAACCAGGAATCAGTTGTCTTCTCGCAAATGGCTGTTGATGACATAGACAATTGGTTCAACTCGCGAGCGATTCTCCCGAATCCATTGAGCAAAGAAGGCCCCGCGAATGATAATCTCGGCCTCCTGCCACCTTTTCTTGGCCGCCTTTTCTTGGCCGGCGGACGTTTGGGCGAACGGCAAGTGATGAGTTACCCGTAGCTGAAGTCTGGCGACTTCAGCTACGGGTAAAGTAATTCCTGCCCTTCGCCTAAGTTCGTGTCGTGGTCCCGACGCATCGCAAATAGCAAAAGGGGGAGTCGTCATTCCACAATGACGCCTCCCCCTTTTTGCTCACTCTCGGACGTTCATCGCCGATACGGATAGACCGGCCGGCGGTAATCGTGTTCTTCGTGTTCGCGCCAGCGTTGTCGCTCCCGTTCGCGCTCGCGTTCCCGCTCGCGTTCTCTTTCCCGGTCCCGATCCCGATCCCGATCGCGAACAATCACGACAGGGGCAGGAGGGGCCACGATGATCCCTCGTCCGGGATTCTGCGTCAGCACTTCGTAGGAGATCTCGGTGCGGTTCTGAGTGTACGCTCGCTGGCCCCAGAAGCTTAATTCTCCCCGAGTGGGCGAGCGGCCAAACAGGTCGCGGTAGAGACCCTGGATGAAAGCCGGTGGCGACCCACCAACCCGGTTGTAGTACTCTTCGCTGCCGAGGATGTTGGACAGTACGGTCTGCGGGGTAGTACCCCGGCGGAGATGGGCGACCCAGCCATCGAGGGCCGGATCCGTGGAAGTGGTCCGGCCCAGGTAGACGCGATACCACGAATCGACGAGGGGCGCCGGGTCGATGGCGACCTGCGCGGAGACAGCCGGTGCAAGGCTTAAGAGCGCCATCGCTGTGAGGATCAGGGACTTTCGCATGGTTACTTCTTCTCCTCTTGGGGAGGTTTGGAGGCGTGCTTTTCTTTGGCGGCCTGGAGCAGTTCCTCGTAGTCGATGAAGCCGTCCTTGTTGCGGTCGATCCGGTCGAAATGCTCCTTGATCAACCCCTTCGCCTCCTCCTTGCTGATCTTGCCGTCCTTGTCCGTGTCGAGCCGTTCGATCGCCTTCTTCACTCGTTCGGTCACGACCCGTTCCTGCTCGGCTTTGAGTTCCTTGAGGTCGATCTTGCCGTCCTTGGCGGTGTCCAGCCTGCGCAGCATGTCATAGATGCGCTGGATCTCTTCGACGCATCCCTCATCGGATTCGCTCATCTCGATGAGCGTCCTCATGGCGTCCGAGAGGCGATGGCCGCGCGCGGCGCGAGCAGGACGGCGCAGTTCCGTCAGCTTGCCTTCCACGGTCAGGATCAACACCTCGTGTCCCGCCTCGAACACATCAATTGCCAC
>JBBRIK010000189.1:0-7767 GCA_038221045.1 Gemmatales bacterium | reverse complement strand
GGAGTGGACCGTCTTCGACCACGTCCTCGACACAGACGGGCACGTTGTTTGTCGAGGCGAGAACGATCTGGCGGATTTCCTGGAGGCGACGCTGCTCCTCTCGCCGCAGGAAACGGTTGGCAACGGCAGGATCGTTGATTGCCAGGACGAACTGTGCAGGGTCCTGACCCTGGCCAATCAAGCCCAGGTTGCGGACGACCTGGACTGTCGGTCCCTGGCGGAGATAATCGCCGCCCACGTTGGCGTTACTGGCCGTGATGGCGTTCTGGAGCTGCTTCAGCGTGATGCCGTACAGCTTGAGCCGCTCAGGATCGGGGTGAATTTCATAGCGCCGGACGGTGCCCCCAAAACCGGTGACGTCTGCAATGCGCGGAATTTGGCGGAATTCGCGCTGGAGCACCCAGTCCTGCTGCGCCTTGAGGTCGTTGAGCGAGTAAATGTTTCGTCCGGCCGCGTCGCGGGGACTTGTCAGGACGTAGCGGTAAATCTCGCCGGTCGGCGTCCGCGGCGAAATCTGCGGCTGAATGTTCTGCGGCAACTGCACCGCCGACAGGCGGTTGATGACTTCCTGGCGGCACTTGTAATAGTCCGTCCCGTACTCGAACTGGCAGGCCAGGTAGGACAGGGCGAAAGGAGTCTTGCTCCGTGTGTACTGGAGCCCCGGCATTCCCCTCAGCGCCACTTCCAGGGGGATGGTGACCTGGCGCTCGACTTCCTCGGCCGAGGCACCCGGGTACTGGGCCACAACCTCGAAGAGGGGAGGCGAGGGGTCCGGGTAGGCTTCGACGTTGACGTTGAGGAAGGCGTAGGTGCCGACCGCCGCGAAGGCCACGGCCATCAGGATCACGATCAATGGGCTTTGCAGCGCCCAGTTGACTAGCTTGGAAATCATGCGAGACTCTTTCACAACGGGGCAAATGCAATCCAACGGGTGCTTCCGATCGGGAGGGCAAGATAGCCGGCGGTAACCGAGGGTGACTATACCGGGTCATCCTTGACCCGGTGTGTTCCTCTCCCCACGTCAGCGTTGGGGGAGGGGGCTGCTCGTCACTTTTTTCGCGAGGAGTTTGAGGTCTTCCAGACACGCTTTCAGAGCGATAGCCCCGGCCGTAACGACCCGCTCTCCTGGCGCCAGGGTTTGCAGTCCTCGATTCTTCTCTTCTGGTTCTAAGCGGGCAGACAGGTAGGCGTGGTCCTGGCTCCGGCGCACGATCTTCACTCGTCGCAGCGAGTAGATCGGCTCGCCGGTACGGGGTTGGACGAAGACAATACTTTCCTGGCCGTCTTCTACCAGCGCCCCGATGGGAATGACGGTCTCCCCCTCGTGAGCCGGGAGCTGGATCGTCGCTGTGATGAACTGGCCCGCACGGAAGCGCTCCGCCGGGTTCTCTACAGAGCCGCGCACGAGAACCGTGTGCTGGGTCGGATCGACGAGGCTGCCGATAAGCTCGATTTTGCCGCACATGGCTGGGGCTTCGGGGTCCGATTTCAGTCGAACCGTCCAGGGGATGGGCTGGGGCAGCTTCAGGAGGGCCGGGAGGCGGTTCTCGTACACGTAGGCCCAGACGCTGAGCCGGCTCAGGTCGGCGATCTTGAACAGGTCGGCCGTGGTATCGACAATATCGCCGGTCGCCAGGTTCCGCTCCAAGACGGTGCCGTCGAAGGGTGCCCGGACTTCGACGCGCGCCCACTGCTTTTCTTTTTCCTGGTCGCGTTTTCCCTGCCGCTGGATGATCCGCTCGGCCTCGGTTTTGACTTCCTCGATTTCGGCATCGCTGAGGCGCCAAACCCGCAAGGTCCGCTCCGCGCGGGCCACGGCATTGACATCGCTTTCCACGTTCCTTCGGGCCTGGCGGACGCTCGCCTCGGGGATCGCTTGTCGCCGATAGCCTTCCTCCAGCTTCTCCAGCTGCTCCCGGTCGAGCCGCAACTGGGATAGGGCATCCACCAGTTCGCTCTTCTTCTCGCCCAGGTCCTTGGACCATACGACCGCAAGCAGCTGGTCTTTCTGGACCTTGTCGCCCATTTGCACCTGTCGCAAGGTGGTCGTGCCACCGGTTGGCCATTCCAGGACCTTGCTGACCTCCACGACTTCGCCGGCAAATCGCGTGTGAACGCGGGCCAGACGATTGGCGTCGAGCGCCAACGATCCGACGAGAGTCAGCGGCCGGGGTTGGGTGGCTTTCTGGACCTGGTCGTTTTGAATCCCGAGCTTGACGACAACATCCTCGGCGAGGCGAAGGCTATCGGGGCTGCCCGGGACCAGTTCGGCACCTCCCGAAGGACGGCTCGACGCAGCGGGCGATTCTGAACTCTTTGCAAACCAGTGCGAGAGCCCAAACGTTGGCAGGACCGCGATGGAAATGGCGAACACGACCGGGACCGTCAGCGCGACCCCTAGCTTGAGCAGTTTCCGCATGTCGAGGTTCCTCTCTAGGGTGGTGCGGACTCCAAGGGCTGGATTAGGTTTAGCTAATTATCTAAGATAGGCAAGACGAATTGTTTAAAAAGCACTGGCTATCAACTAGCGGGGGCGGATCAGAGCCGGGCCGGCGTGGAAGCGTGGGGCAAGGTACGTGTTCGACAAGGCTTCCTTCTCGTCAAGCTGCCAGCCGGCCTTGTAGAATACGAGAAACAGGTTCCAAGGCGTTGCCCAAAGAATAGCCCTAACCTGTTTATCTCCAGGCGCGTACGCACAGCCAGAGGCAAGCATGGCCGGGACTTTCTCACACAGGGGTTGTCATCGCGGACAGTTGACCCTCTCAGCGCCGAGTCCTGCTTTGCTTCGGGCCTCACAGCTCCACTCGGGGCTTCGGCGCAGAGCCGCAGAGCCACTTTCTCGTTTTTTTCTTGCCTTGGGCAGATGCGGTTGATCTACTACAGTAAGCCTAAAATCCAGATCGCCCCTCAATGAGGTGGCCCCACGGCGGAACAGGCCGGGGCATCCCGGTCGAGATCGTGGAATCGATGGGCAAGCCTCTCAAGAGAGGCACGGTTTCATCACGTCTACCGGCCTGCCAGCGCAAGGATGCCGAGGATGTGAGAAAAAATACTGGAGCAGGTCAAAAAACACCGCGTGGTGACGTGCTTCACGAAAGCTGGCGATTTCGAGGTTTCCATGCCGACTCGATGCCCGACATGTTCCAGAATCAACCCCCCGAACGCCGCTTATTGCTTCTACGATGGCAGGACCCTCGACGCGGCGGGGCAGCCGGGGCCGGGGCCGGTGGGACTCGGCACTCGGCCCTTTCCTCTGCCTTTCAGCTTTTCCGACGGCCAGGGCTGCGCGAATTATAATCAGCTCGTCCTTGCCTGTGACCGGCGCTGGAACGAGGCTCGCACGAATCTGCTCAATGGGACCTGGGAGTCGTTCTTCAGCACCATCGGACGGGCCGACCTCGCCAACCTGGCCAGGCACTCGGCCAGGGAAGCCGATCCCGACGTCGGGTTCTGCCGCCTTCTGGAAGGACTGCCGGCCGACGCCGAGGCCCTGCGCCCTCCGAAGCTGGCGCTGACCTCGCCGGTGGAGGACCTGGGCGCGCTCGAACCGGGAAAGGACCACAAGTTCCAGTTGGTGATCGAGAACCAGGGCTTACTCCTCCTGCGTGGCTCGGTGACCACGGACTGCGATTGGCTTTTTTTCAGCGACCGTCAGGGTAATGCCTCGGCGAAACTCTTTCAAACCCGAGACGCGTACACCCTGTCCGTGCGGGCTGGAGGGCACAAGTTACGCGCGGGGAAAAAGCCGCTGGAGGGGCAGATCGTCATCGAAACCAACGGCGGCCGCCGGACCGTCGCGGTGCGCGCGACGGTGCCAATCCGCCCATTTCCCACAGGGAAGGTTGCCAACAATGTTCTGGCGGGCGCCCTGTCGCCGCGAGACGTGGCGGTCAAGGCGAAAGAGCATCCCAAGGAGGCGGCCGCACTGTTTGAACAGGGGGTGGTGAAAGGCTGGTACGAGAGCAACGGCTGGACGTATCCGATTCAAGGTACGCAGGCCCGAGGCAAGGGCGCCCTTCAGCAGTTCTTTGAAGCGCTCGGATTGACGAAGCCGCCCCGCCTCGAGATCGACACCCAGCGGATCGATTGCCGGGGCGAAGTCGGGAAACGCCTGACGAAAAACGTGGTCATCCGCGCCGAGGAAGCTCGGTTTGTTTACGCGGACGCCCAGAGCAACGAGTCCTGGCTCAAGGTCCTCCCGGCCAAGTCGCAAGGCAATAGTGTCACCATCCCCCTGTGCATCGAGGTCCCGCCCCGCCCGGGAGAAACCCTCGACGCGGCCGTCACTTTTCAGGGCAATGGCCAACAGCGGTTTGTCGTTCCGGTGTCGTTGACCGTCGCGGGCATCACTCCCGCGCAGGAAGTAAAGAAGGCACGCCGCGGCCGGCGGATGGAATGGATCGTCGCGGGAGTCGGTCTGTGCCTCTTCCTCGCGGTCGGGATCACAGTCGCGTTGATCATGAGCCAAAAAGGCTCTGGTCAGGAGGAACCGCCCCCCGTCACGCAAGGAGGCCCGCCGGTGCAACCGGCACCGAAGGATAAGGCCTGGTGGGACGCCATCCCCGGCAACAATCTCGCTGCGTCCGCCGCGAAGCTGAAGGAAACCGCGGGGGCGAATCGGCCGATCTTCGACAGCCTTGAAGCCGAGGCGGATGGCGACCGCCGCAAAGGATACGAGCAACTGGCGGCGAAGTTGCCGGAACTGGCGGGCAACCCCGCGCTGCGAGTGCCGCTGGCCCAATTCGTCACGGAGTGCTGCGTCTACGAGCGTTCCGAATTCAACCTCAACCCATTGCTCCGAGGTTTGGCCGGCCAGTTTCCGGCCGAGGACCGCGAGTTTCCGCCCGAGGACAAGGGAGAAGGGGTGGAGCGCGCCGCCTTCTGGCTGGGGGTCATCTGTGACGCGATCGCCCACAAGGCCGCGCGTCCGGAGAGGAGCCGAGACCTGGCGAGCGAGTTGAGCAAGATCCTCGGATTTGACCCTGACACCTCCCCGGCCGAACTCAAGGATCGGGCGCAGAAGTCTCTCGCGGAGCAGTGCTATCACAACACGGTGCCGACGGCCGAGAAGTCGATCGAACAGGCCTTGACCATCCGTGAACTCCTGATCGCCAGGTTCGCACAACACCTCGCGCCGGCGTTTCGCGACCAGGACGACGTGAAGTTGCTCGCCCTCGGGCTGTCCAGGGGCAACGACCCGTGGCCGAAACTGAAGCTGATTTTCGAGTCGTGCGCGAAAAGCAATGACATTAGCGTCAGCTTCAAACTTATCGACCTCTACGAGAAGGCCAACGCGGAGTTGGCTCCGAAAATGGAAGAGGTATTGGCCGTCCGGTGGAAAGTCGCCGGCAATGCCAAGTTGGCGCACGCCGACAAGGTGGCAGCTATCCGCAATAACATGGCCGCTCATGCCAGGGCAGCGAAAATTTCCCACGAGGAACGGGTAAAACAATTGCAACAACTGCTGGCGAAAAGTCCCTGGTCTTTCCGCAAGCCGGACGAGCAAAAAGAGATCGCCTCGTTGCAAGGGACCGTGCTGCTGGCCCATGCCTCCACGATGGCGAGTATTCTCTTCAACAAGGACGCTGAGGTGGGGCGGTTTGATGATCTGATCGTCAGGGTCCCCGTGATCGAGCAAGGCAAGACGGTTGACGAGGAGAAAAAACCCGACGAGAAACCGCTGCGGCCTGAGGGGAAGGAAGTCATCGAAGTGGGCGCCGGTGCCCGGATTATCCAGGGAGAGTTTACCAACAAGAGCGAAAGCGATCCGCGCCGAGGGACTTACCGAAAAGAGTATGTCGTCCACCTGAAAGTTCGGGAAATCTACCACATCTACATGCGCAGCACCGCCCTGACCCCCTACATTCGCCTGGAATCCAACACCGGTCAGCAACTGTTTGCTGAGAAAGGCCCCAACGCACACATCACCTTCGTCCCTCAGAAGGACGGGGATTACCACCTTGTCGCTTCCACTGCCCAGAAGGAGGCTGTCGGGCCTTTCACGGTACAGATCAGCCAGCAACAACAGTTTTTCCGCTTCGGCGGGCCACGCGGGTTCTTCGGGGGGCCGCTGATGATGCAGCCGGGGATGGGGCAAGGACCTGATGCGGGCGGGGTTGAGCGAAAGACGTCCCCGGTGAACCTGAGCGATCTCACGGAACTCGGCAACAAGCAAAGAGACGTCAGGATCCGGGCGTTCAAGAACCTCGCCGGGAGCGTCTCGAATGACCTGGCCTATCGTCACGCGCAAAGAATGGCCAATTATCTGCTCCTGACGGAGTGGGACGATGCCGAGCTGAACGCCGCCACGGAGTCCCTCCTTTCCCTGACGAGGTGTCGCCTTCTGCTGCAAGCGCTGGCTGACGTTGTCGCCAGGGGGGACAAACTGGTCCAGATGAGGACGGTCGCGCTCGTCGGGGGCATGATCGGGCAACCACTTCTTCGATTTGACAGGGACGAAGACTGGCGGCCGGCGTGCCGCAAGTTGCTGTTGCAACGCGCTCTGGAGCTGACGGGGCACGCCCCTGCCTCCACCAACGAGGCCGACAGGGCTGCCGACTTCCTCCGCGATTTGTACAAGGAACAGGGGCTGGCCTTTGGCCTGGAAGCCCCCGACTTCGAGGAGCAGATCCAACTCGCTCCTGTGCTTGCAAGCCTTATCAAACACGTTGCCGCCAGGGCAGCCCAACAGGAGTTACCGCCCGCGGACAAGGCGTCGCTCGAACAGATTGGCCGCCAACTCCAGGCGGCGCAGTATGCCGCGGGAAACGACCTGGAGCATGTGGTCCTCCTCCAGCGTATCTGGATCAAGGTGCTGGTCCTCGCTTTGCAGGGGCAGGCGGCGGAACAGAACCGGAAGATGTTGCTGGAGATTCCACAGGACCTGGATAAAAAAGATCGTGCGTCCAGCAATCTGCTCGATCAGCTTCGCTCCGGTGAAGAGACGGCCCTTCGGGTCTGGGCCTTGGCTCGCAATCTCAAACTCAAATGATGCTGGGGGCGACCATGTCCGTTTGGCGTTTCTTTCCTGGGCTGGCGGTCGGCTTGTTCTGCTCGGCCTCGCCGGCGTCGGCGATTCTCATTGAGACGAAAGAAGCCAAGGGTGTCGTTCAGGTCGGCGGGTTCCTGGTCAAGGATGACGGCACGAACCTGACGATCAGAATCCGCACGCCAGACGGCCGGGAGCAAGACGCCGCGTACCTTCATGCCAAAATCACGATTATTCATCGGCTCGATGTAAAACGCCTTGAGGGTCTTTCCAGAGACAACCCCAAGGGTTATCGCGACTACGCGGAAGAACTGGCGCGCGAGAAGAAAGACCCGGAGGCCAGGGACACGGCGATGCGTTTGTACCTGATTGCCGCCAAACTCGCGCCGGACAAGTTCGGATCGAGTTCCCTGCTCAGCATGAGTGACCTTGCGAGCACGCCGGCGGAAGCCCGCAAGTACCGGGCCCTGGCGTTCTTGCTCGACCCGAAGGCCGGTGCCGAACTTCTTAAGGTGGAAGTTGCGAAGCCGGCCCCGCTGGAAAAGACCCAGGCACGCGCCCTGGAAGACTTCACCAGGGCATTGCAGCACTATCGCGCGGGCCGGATCAAATTGGCGATGGATACTGCCAAGAAGGAAGGCGTGGAGAAGATCTTCAGCATTGCCCCGGATAAGATCGACCAGAAGACGTTCCTTCAGTGGTGTACCGACGCAAACTGCGAGACCTGCAGGGCGGATGGGACAGTCGTCTGCGCCACCTGCAAAGGCACGGGAACCGCT
>JBBRIK010000188.1:0-7772 GCA_038221045.1 Gemmatales bacterium | reverse complement strand
CGACCTGCGCCTTGAAGTCGGCCACGGGCAGCCGGCCTTCCAGCACTTCCTCGCTGCCCTTGAGCGTCACCGGCATCAGAAGGTTGTAGGAGTAAGAACTCAGCGGTGCCTCGGGTCCGCTCATCACCAGGCCGACACCCGCCGCTGCCCGGCAGGCGCGCCGGTCCTGCTCTCCCTTGGAAGGCGTCTCCTTGATCGAATACACGAAGTCCAGTTCGGACAGGCCGAACTTTGGGTCCTTGACGAAGAAGGTGAACGGAATGACGGCCGTCGGCGTCACCTTGAACTTGCCGCTGACGTCGCGCACCACTTGCGGAGCGAACTGATCGATCGTCGGCGGAGCGTCCTCGTCGATGACGATCTGCAACTCCTGAATGCCGAGGGCCCCGTCGGTATCGATCAACTGAATCCGGAAATCGAGTTCGCCGGCGATGTTGGGAAGGTGTATCTCGAAAGTGCGCGGTCCCGTCCTGACGGCCTTCGCCTTTTCCAGTCCAACCGCGTTCTTGGAGTCGATGAAGACGCCATCGGCCGCCAGGTCCTTGTCCGTCTCGGCCTTGAGAATGACGTCCGTCGAGGCGGGGACGAAGTGCTTCGGCTTCAATTCGTTCGCGACGTTGATGGAACGCGGCTTGAAGAGTTGCTTGCGGTTGCCGAGGAAGAAGCGATCGTCGTCGTAGCCCCAATCCGGCAGGGACGCGGCGGCCAGCAGCGGCGTTCCCGTGGGCACCAGCAGCCCGAAGGTCGAGGTGGCAGCCTGCACCGAGGGCGGAATGCGATCCGCGGCCAGAGTCGGCAGGTGATACAGATATGCCGGCTGTCGTTCGATGCTCTCCAGCCGGGCAAGGCGCGGCGGCGGCACGAGCGTGATCCTGTTCGAGTCGCTGATAAAGTCTTCCGCGCTCAGGACGAACGTCACACTATCCTTGAGGGGCAATTCGACGGAGTAATCGTTCCTGCCTTTCGTCTGCATCGAGACCGATGTGCGGGTCTGTCCATCGTCGGAACGATAATCGACATAGACCCGAGGGCTCGCGACGAGCCGGCGCAGGGTCCGGCTCATACTGAGCTCCTTCACCAGCGAATCGACCTCCTCGATCAGCTCATTCAGGGCCAGAATCTTGGCCGCGGGAAGCCGTTTGATCGTGGGGTCGTCATCCTTGTGGCGCTGCACGGCCAGTTTCAAATCGTCGAACGTCCAGCCGAGTGTGGGGAAACGGGGCGCCCAACCAAACCCCTCCGGCACTGCCTCGAGCGCGTCCGCATTCGCGATGCCCAGCCTTTTGCCGCGCAGGTCCTTGATGAGCAGGGGACGCCAGGACTCGATCACGCTGGAATCGTGAATGACGTACTCGAAGTTCACCCCCCGAAGCTCGACACGGGTCATATCCTTGCCGCCGTCAGAGCCTTTGCCCTTCTTCTTTTCGCCCGAATCAGGGAAGTCAACCAGACTGACGAGGGCGCGGGTCGGCCAGCGCTCGTTGTCGAGCAGCACGTTGCGCTCGACCCAGATGGCAGCGGCATCGTTCAGGGCGGTGAACTGCGGGCCACCCGCTGACTTGCCGGTGGCGGCGTTGATGCCAACCATTGACCCAAAGACGAGGACGTAAACGCCGGCGGTCAGCAGCAGCGCGAAGGCCGCCCGCTTGTAGAGACGCTTCCAGTCGAACACTTCGCCGATATGGAGTTGATCGACGCGGTCGGCCGCCTCGTGAATCGTTTGCTCGACCATAACCGCCGAGTAGCCATACCTCGCCGCCTGCCTCGTATCCGCCAGTTCGACGGCGGTGATGAGCCGATCGCCGAGAATGTGCGGGAAGCGTTTCTCCAGCACCAGGGCGAGGGCCGAATCGCTGAACTCGTACATCAAGCGCCGGGCGATCAGCAACCCGGCGAAGACGAGGAGCAGACCGCCCACGATAAACACGCCACTCTTGCCGCTGGGGCTGGACGCCTCGAAGCCCTTGGCGGTCAGGACGACCATGGGCGAATGACCCTCTTGCATGTCGGCCAGAAGATTCACTGGCTCGACGACGACCCGCCCATCCGGGAGGGTGAGGTGATCCTGCTTCTTCTCGATGGCGGCTTTCAGTCTGGCCTGCAACTCCACGCCGCCCTTGCCCGTCGTCAGCATGGCCTCTGTATGATCGCGGGCGTCGCGGACGATGGCAAAGCGAACGAACAGGACGCTGAACACAACGAGCAGGACGACATGCGCCATCGCGAAACGATCGAACTTCCGCAGCGCTGAGGTCCCGTGCGTGGCGGCGCGTTTGGCGTCTTCCGGTTTCAGCGACTTGCGCAGCTCGACGGCAAAGGCGACGAGGGCAAGGCCGATGGCGAGCAAGCTGGCGCGCAGCCAGCGCGGCAGGCTGCGCGCCCAGTCGAGTCCAAGGAAATACGAACCGTAGTCGAGTGCCAGGCCGATCCAGAAGCAGATGGCGAGGAACAGCAGCAGCGAGGCAATCGACTCGGTGATGACGTAGGTGCGAATGGCGCCGCGCAGCCGGCCGAGCGGATCGCGAACCTTCTTACTCGCAAAGCTCAGTTTCTCGGCAGGTCTCTCGGTAATCGTAGCCATGGAAGCACCTCATGATGAAATGATGAATGATGAATGATGAATGATGAATGGAAGACAACAGCGATTATCTGTCTTCTCTTCCGTTCATCATTCATCATTCATCATTCATCATTTGAATTACGCCAGCCGCAGCAGTTTTCGCGTCAGCCACTCGATCGACAGCAGACCGACCACGACCCACAGGACGTGGGGCAACAGCGGTTTCTTTTCGCCGGACTCCGTCTCGACCTCAATGAAGCCGGTGTCCCACAGATCGTCGATCCTGCCGCGATTGCGGGTTTCCTTCTTTTGCGTCGTCATGCAATCCGGGATGTATTCCGCGGACCTGAGATCGAAGAGCAAACGCGCTCCCTCATCGCCTGCCGCCGCCGGCTTCTTCCCCGGCTCGGCGTCCTTGTCCTGTTCCGTTTTCGGCTTCTCCCGCAGCACCTTGCGGATGGTCGTCCGCAGCGTTTCGTTCTCAATCCTGCTCATGACCTTTAGCGCCGGGGAAGCCATCTCCCAGAGCACCTCGGGATCCGGTTTGACGTTGTCCAACTCCGGATTCGAGTCCTTGACGATGAATTTGTGGTTGTAGTCGTTGTCCGGCGAGTCTTCGTAGACGACCTTGAGCTTGTACTCGCCCGCCGAGCGCGGCTGGAACTCGACCTTGAACCAGCCGTCGTTGTTCTTTTCGAGGACCCTGTCATCGGGGTTCTTCTCTCCCAGTTTCGGCTTGAAGAGAATCGGTTCGTAGGCGATCTCGACGCTGCGCGAATCGATCGTGACGATGGCCGTCTCCTTCTTGTCGGCATCGATGGCCAGCTTCACCCGCCGGGTGGTGGCGCCGCCCCCGTCGCGTTCGTTGATAACCTCGCGGACTGTCCCTATCTTGTTCGCGTGCTCGCCGACCTTGATCGTGACCTTGTTGCCGATTTCCGGCGGCACGCCTTCGGGCGGGGAGACGATCAGCTTCGGTTTCATCTTGGCAGAGCGCCGCAGCGGGAAGCCTTCGAGGTCCTCGAAGCGCGCCTCGAAGGGCTGATACCGGTTGACAATGCCCGTGCGGCTCATGATGGTCGTGATGCGCTTGTTGAGCGTATTGGCGCTCTTGGAGCCGGCCTCGCGCAGCAGCTTGGTCCAGAAGCGCTCGTGATACTGCTCCTTGAACATGCGTAGCCGCCACGTCTCGCCGGAGGCGATGTAAATCACCTTGCCCTCGCCCCACGGGCCTGTCGCCAGGAAGGGCTGGGTATCGCCAGGCTTGCCCTTCACCATCTGGAGTTTCGTCGGATCTTCCCCTGGGTTTGGCTTGATGGTTGCGATCCGCAGGGCGTGGCCCTTGACGCTTTCCGAGGGGAAGACCGAGAAGATGCCTCGTTCCGGTTCGGTGCCGTCGCTCTTCGACTCGACCGTCTTGCCGTCCTCGTCCTGGATGTCGTTGAAGAACCTGTTCCATCCATCGAGCCACTTTTCCTTCGGCAGCGTCTCGTCGAGGCGCATGAATTCCATGTCCGGCGTCGCCTGGGGGAACAGCAGCCGGCGGGGCGTGTCCACCGACAGTTCATTCTTGTTGCCGTACTCCAGCACGACGGGCAGCATGTCGGCGACGACGTGGCTCGGGTGCTTCAACTCGTTGGCCTTCAATTTCTCTGTCAGGTTTACCGGATTGGCCACCGTGTCCTTCGTGTGGGTCGATCCCGCGACAAAGATCAGGCCGCCGCCCTTCTTGTAGACCCACTCGTGGAGGGCGTCCGCCTGTTCCCGGGAGATACCCTCCGTGTTTGAGATGCCTTCTCTGGGTCCAATGGAACCCCAGTTGTAGTCGAAGGCCACGATGACGTCGTACGCCGCCAGCGAATTGAAAGGATCCGCGTCGCCCTTCTGGAGGGTCCGCCGGACCGGGAACGAATCCAGCATCTGCTTGGCGTCCACATCCTGGACGATGCCGGAGCGTTTCTCGCCGTCGGGAATCTGCTGCAAGTGGATGCACACCTTGGCCCGGCCCTTCTGCTCCTCGCGGACCAGCAGCGCCCTCACATACTGATAATCGCGGGTGGCGGCGCTGGTGAGCAACAGCACCCGCAGGGCCTTTTCCTCGACGCGCATGTCGGCCGCGTCGGACTCGTGTTCCTTCTTGTCCGTGATCTCCCGCTTGTCCTTGGGAATGCGGGCGACGAAGCGAATCTCGCTGCCGTCGTCGGGGGCGAGGCCGACCTTTTGACCCATCAGATCGACGCCGGCCGCCATCGCGATCTTCGTCGCGTCGAGTTCAAACTCGACCTGGCACGTCGGCGGCGTTCCCGGCTTGAACACCGGCTTTTCCTTGGCGTCGGCTGTCCTGAAGGACACTTTGGAGACCTTCAGCGGGATCTTCTTGTCGGCCAGCACCTGCCCCTTTTCGTCGAGTTCGACCAGTTCCAGGGGCAGGTTCTCGATTTCCTTGCTGTTGGGCTTGCGCTTGAAGCGGCTGACTTCAAGGGCGATGTCGAACGTATCGACATTGGGCTGCATGTCCTGGCCGCCGACCGTGACGATGACGCGGAACTTGTCCTCGGGACGAATCAGCGGCGGAGCGCCGATATCGACGATGTCGATGGTCACTTTGGGCCGGGCTTCGCCGACCTGCACGACGAAGATCGGGATCTCGGCATCCTTCGCAGCCAGGGCCGCCTCGCGGACCGACGACATGGAGCCTTCGGTCAGCCGGCCGTCGGTGAAGACGACGATGCCTTCAACCATGTTGTTGCGTTCGTGCTTGATGACTTCGAGCAGGGATTCGCCGATGGCCGTCGCCTCGTAAAAGTGCGAATTGATCTTCGTCCCATTATCGCGCGCCTGGCGAAGGAACTCGACGGTCCTGGGGTCGCTCGCGTTCCAGTCAGGGGGGAGCAATTCCTTCGCGGTCGGCAACCCCCAGGTCTTCGTCCATTGCTCCGGGAGCGTTTCCGCGGTCGGCATCAACCAGCTCTTCCAGTGAGCCTGTTCGAGGACGAAGCCGGGAGGGGGCGTTTCATGGCGGCCGCTCAGCAGCAGGGCTTTCTCGCGCTCGGCTCGGGGCCAGAACCGGCCGCCCTCGTGGAACCGATAGTCGTTGTCGAGGCCCCGGCTGAAGCGATAGTCCGAGAGCGGGTTTTTGTCCTCGAGGCGCGGAATGAAGTTGATCTTCGAATCGGAGAGGAGATCGAAGACCTTGTCCATGCGCCTCGGCATCTGATCGAAGGTTTTTCCCGGAGGGGGTATGTCGTCGCGCGTCGTGGACATGCTCAGCGACACGTCCCACAACAGCACGACCTTGGAGCGCTGGCGCGACTCATACCACGTCTGTTTGGCGGGCATGAGGAAAACCAGAGCGAGGACGATGTAGACAGCCGCACGCAAGGCACCGAGGAAAGTGGCCCACCAGCCTCCAATACTCTTGCTGTCGCGCACATACATCCAGGCGACGTAGAAGAAGCCGATCAGGAGTACGATGATAAGCGCGCCGAACCACGCCCCAGGCGGCAGCGTCATGCCAAAGATCCTGAGCGGTTCCTCCGTCCGGCGAAGCACCCATTCCGTCGTGGTCTGGCTCATCGTCTCGTTCATGGTCTATCTCATTTGTCAGTTGCCAGTTGTCAGTTGCCAGTTGTCAGTTGCCAGTTCTTCACAACTGGCAACTGGCAACTGACAACTGACAACTTAGACAGATACAGTCGCGGGCGCAGAGGCAGAGCGTTGTGCTTTGGCAGCTGCCGGCCCTGGCGTCGCCGCCTCGCCGCCCTTGACGTGGAAGCTCAGATGAACCGCCAGCGCCTGTTCGACAATCAGGACGATCATGATGAAGATGAACAACCAAGGCGACTCTGACACGTCGCTCTTCTTCTCGCGCAGGACCGCCACGGCGGCGTCCACGTCGAAAAATTCGATCTTGCCGCGAGTAGGGGAAGGATCAACTGGGTTCCGCGCTACCTCTTCCGCCGGTGCGCGGCGCAGGTTGCTTTCCGTGGCCGTATCGACGTTGAAGGCGAACCAGCGCTCCTCGGTTTCCTCTTTCGCCAAGGGTTTCAACTGGAACACATGGACGCCCGGCCGAGCGCTGTTTTCAAAGATGAAGGTCAGTTTATCCTTCTCGATCTTGCCGATTTTCGGATCCTCCGCCATGAGTCCCTGTCCCTCGCGCTTCTGGTCTGCCTTGCCTTCATCGATCTGGACCAGCCGGCGAATCTCGTTCTTGTACTCCTTCGCGTCCAGCTCGAAGGGAATCTTGTCGCCCACCATACGCGAGCCGGAATCGCCTCCACGCGTCAGGTACTTCTGCAAGTCAGCGATGATCATGGGGAACGTGAACGACGCGACGCCGCCGTCGGGACCGCCCGACCAGCCGCTCCAGGCCGTGCCTGCCGTCGTCATGAAAGCGACGACGCTGCCCTTGCCGTACTTCCGCGTCAGCACCAGCGGCTTGCCGTACAGGGCGGACTTGCGGAAGTCGAGCAGGTCGCGCTTCAGGGCCTGCATGTCCGGCAGTCCCCAGAACTCGACCAGGGAGACATTCTCCTTCTCGTTGGGTTTGTCGCCGCGGTCGTTGAGCATGTTGTCGATGGCCTCGGCCAGCTTGTACATCTCGTCTTCACGGCTGCCGCGCAGCGCCTGTTCGAGCAATTGCTTGTGCTTCTTCAGCAGCGGCTGATACTTCGCATAGGCAGCATCCTCCGCCGCTTGCAGCAGCGGGTTGTAGTAGCGCTTCTGGAACTGCGAACGGGTCTCGTCCGTGAGCGGCCGCAGTTCGGCGAGCGTGATCAGTTCCTTGATGTCGCCGGGCTTCGACCACGCCGGCTCCGACCACTGGAACCGCTCCCTGGCCGGCGTGTGCTGGGCGATAATCATATCGGGAATCTTGTACTGCACGCCGTAGATGCCGCGCGTGATGTCGTGTTCTCCATCCAGGACAAAGAGCTTCGGCGCATTGCTGGCCCTGCGGTTTTCGATTACCTTATCGCTGAGGCGATCCGTCTTGTGTTTTTCCAGAGGCACCGGGAACAGACCGTGGGAAGCCTCGTAGAGCACGTCGTTGTAGTATGCGAGATTGATTTTCTCGCCGGTGAAGAAGACGACGTTGCCGCCGTTGGCCACGAACTGCTTCAACTTCTCCAGCGGCAGGTTTTCCTTCTCCTTGTTCACACTGGTGAGGTCCTGAACGTTCAGCAGGTAGATGGTCGAGTACTCGCGTTCA
>JBBRIK010000187.1:0-7778 GCA_038221045.1 Gemmatales bacterium | reverse complement strand
TGGCGTATGTCATAAGAGGCACCATCCGCAACACAAATGCGGAATGGCTCGAAGGGACGGGCGTTGAGGAAGCGCATCAAATCCTCAAGCGACATGATCTCTCTCCGGTAAAGGGCATTCCTCACGAGCGCGCCATGCCCCAGCGTACCGGCAGCGCTCGAACGACCTGCCACAGCTTGAACCAACGACTGACGCGAACGCGGTGGCTGAACACATCAAAGCCACCGACGACGATCCGCTCCAGCAACCCGCGATACGTCCTGAGCATGACGAGGAAGACCGCTCGTCCCGGCGGATCGAGCAGACGCACCAGTGGCCCGGCAGCCTCGTAGTAAGAGCGAGCGCGATTCGCCTCGAACGTCATCAACGCCTCGAAAGCCGGTCCGCGTTCGCCGCGCTTCAGCGACTCGACACTGTAGCCAAAACGCTCCATATCCGCGCATGGCAGATAGATTCGTCCTCGGCCCGCGTCCTCGGCCAGGTCGCGCAGAATGTTCGTCAACTGAAAAGCGATGCCGGCCGACTCGGCGTACTGCTTCGCTTCCTCGCCGTGCGCGCCCCAGATGTGGATGCACGACAGGCCGACCACCGAGGCGACGCGATAGCAGTAGAGATAGAGATCGTCGAAGGTGTCGTAGGCGCTGACGTCGAGGTCCATCGCCACGCCGTCGAGAGCGGCGTGCAGATACTCGACCGGAATGCGGTGCGTGTGGACCGTATCGGCGATGGCGAGGTGAAGCGGCTCTTGAGAATGTCCCGCGAGGGCGAGATCGAGCTGGCGACGATAGGCGTCGATGTTCCGGCGTTTGTCCTCCACGGCCCCGGCCTCGTCGCTGAGATCGTCGGCGATCCGCAAGAAGGCGTAGAGAGCGCACATACCGCGATACTGGACTTTCGGCAGCAGACGGAACGCGGGATAGAAGTTGGCCGCCTTCGTCCGCGCGATCTGCTCGCAGTAGCGGTAAGCTCGCCTCACAGGATCGCGGAGCGCAGACGTCGCCACAATGCGCCTCCCAGCAGCGTCGCCTTCTCGATCTTCGTCAGCGCCGGACGCCGTCGCCAGACGTCGTAACCTTGCTCTTCGATCTTCTTCAGAATGCCCAGGCCGCCGCGAATGAATAGCTCGATGTCAGACTGAATGTCCGGCGGCATTCGCTCGACCAGCGGATAGCCCCGATAGAACAGATCGCGCGTCCGGTCCACCTCGAAACGCATCAGGTCGGCGAAGGCCGGCGTGAACTTCCGCGCGCGCAGGTCCTCACGCGGATAGCCGAAGCGCTTCATGTCCTCCTCGGGAAGATAGACCCGGCCAATGTCGAGATCGCGGTTGACGTCCTGCCAGAAGTTGGCCAGTTGCAGGGCGGTGCAAACGTGATCCGACAGCGCGGCCCGCTCCGGCGTGAAGGCCTCGCACAGGTAGAGGACAAGATGGCCGACGGGATTGGCGGAGTAACGGCAATAGTTCAGGAGCTGCTCATACGCCGGATAGCGCTTGACGAGTTGATCCTGCTCGAAGGCGAACAGCAGATCGAGGAACGGCTGCGGCGGGATCTTGAATCGCTCGATCGTCGAGCGGAGGGCGATCATCACGGGATGACGTGCCTGGCCGTCGTAGCAGCGCAGCAATTCCTGTTTCCACCAGCGAAGCAGTTCGAGCGCGCGCGGTCCGCCCCCGGTCTCGTCGGCGAGGTCGTCGGCCCACCGGCAATAAGCGTAGACGCCGTGGAAGTGACGCAGCAGCCGGCGCGGCAGCAGCAGCGTGGCGACGGAGAAGTTCTCATAGTGAGTGCGGGTCAGACGGCTGCAATAGGCGTGTGCCTGTGCCGGGCTGAGACGAAGAGAAGAGAGGGTTTCCGGGCCATAGCGCGCCAGGTCCTCGGCGAAGGTATATTCCATCCCGAGATTATAGAACTCGGTCCGATGAGAAGAGCGCGAAACGACAAGCAAGACGCTCTTGTCTCGCTCGCATAGAATGATCGTTGTCCCCGCGTCCTTCTCTCTGGAGCAGTCATGATTCGCCTGAATAAATTCCTGGCCCATGCCGGCGCGGGTTCTCGCCGGCACTGCGACAACCTTGTCGCCGCCGGCCGTGTCAGCATTGATGGACACGTTGTCCGCGAACTGGGCCTTCAGGTCGATCCTGAAAAGCATGAGGTCAGCGTCGATGGTCAACCCGTGCAGGCGGAGCGCTCCGTCTACTGGGTTATGAACAAGCCGCGCGGCTACCTCTGCACCAATCACGATCCGGCAGGCCGGCCCCGCGCCGTCGATCTGGTCCAGCACGTCGCCCAGCGCGTCTACACCGTCGGCCGGCTCGACGAGTCCAGCGAAGGGCTGTTGCTGCTGACCAACGACGGCGAACTGGCCTATCGGCTGATGCATCCGCGCTTCGGCGTCGAGAAGACCTATGACGTCCTCGTGTTCGGCAGTCCGAGCAAGGAAGATCAGCAGCAACTGCTCAAGGGCGTCTGGCTGAGCGATGGCCATGTCCACGCTCGCCGCGTCAAACGGCTGAAGGCGCGCGGCGAATCGACCTGGCTGCGCATCGTCCTCGCCGAGGGCAAGAATCGCGAGATTCGGCGACTGCTGGCACGCCTGGGCCACAAGGTACTGCGGCTGAAGCGCATCGCCATTGGTCCGATTCGGCTGGGAACGCTGAAGTCCGGCAAGACGCGGAAGCTGGACCACGACGAACTCGAACAACTGCGCGCCGCCGCGACGAGGGAACGGCAAGAGTCCGAGACGAAGACGACATGATTCCTCCCGTCCATCGCCGGGCCGGCGTGCTGGAAAACGTCCGCCTGGCGCGCGACACCTGGCGGCTCCGCTTTCTCTGTCCCGAGCTGGCTCGCTCCATTCGTCCGGGACAGTTCCTCATGCTGCGACTTCCCGGCCACAGCGACCCGCTCCTGGGCCGGCCCTTCGCCCTGTACGACGTCGTCGCGGAGGCGATCGACGTCGTCTATCTTGTCGTCGGCAAGGTGACTGGGCTGATGGCGAGTCTGCGAGCCAGCGACAGCGTCGAAGTATGGGGGCCGCTCGGCAATGGCTTCCAACCGCTGGCGACGAACGATCATGTCGCCCTCGTGGCCGGGGGCATCGGACAGACTCCCTTTCTGGCCTATATCCGCGAACTTCTCGGTACCGGCAAGGCGAAGCGCGTCTCGCTGTTCTACGGCGTGCGGACAGCGGACCTCGCGGCGGGCATCGACGACTTTCGCGCCGCCGGCGCCGAGGTGCATCTGGCGAGCGATGATGGCTCCATCGGTTTCAAGGGATTCGTGACCGACTTATTGGCAAAGCATGCCGAGGGAATCGGTCATATCGTTGGCTGCGGCCCCGAACCGATGCTCAAGGCGCTAACGAAGCTGACGACCCGGCTCGACATTCCGTGTCATCTGTCGCTGGAAACGCCGATGGCGTGTGGGCTGGGGATCTGCTTCAGTTGCGTGGCGAAGGTGAAGACGGTTGACGGCTGGGACTACAAGCGTGTCTGCGTCGATGGCCCGATCTTCGATGCGCGGACGCTCCACGATTAGCCGCAATACAGGAATCCCATCGGCGAACCGCCGGCGTAAGCCCGCTGGTGCTGCCTCGACGACCCGGCATCAGGAAGCACTCATGGAGACTTATCTTATCGTCATGGGAAGGACTTCGACCGGGTACAGCGCTCATTGTCCCGATGTTCTGGGTTGCGCAGCGGCGGGAAAGAGCGTCGAGGAAGTCCTGGCGAACATGAAAACTGCCCTCGAACTCCACTTTGAAGGCATGACCGAAGACGGCGAGCCGATTCCCCGACCGCGCGGCGTTGAATCCTATCGCGACGTGATGACAGATCTCGATGTGGAGCAGTATTTCCTGGGCCACGTCCAGCTCGATCTCAGCCGATCGGGCGACCTTGTGAGCCAGGCGTAGAGTCCGGCCTCTCAAGCACCGCAGTGAATCCCTCTCTCAGCGCGTCCAGGATAGCCATTTGCCGAATAGCCACTTCACCAGCGGCGTCAACCGTGTGCGATTGTAGGCGTCGCCCACCTTCTTGATCGCCTCGGCTTGCGTCGGATACGGATGAATCGTCCGCGCCAGGGTTTTTAGGCCGAGCTTCGCCGTCATTGCCAGAACGATCTCGCCCATCATCTCGCCGGCATGTCGTGCCACCACGGTCGCGCCGACGATGCGATCCGTCCCCTTCTTGACGTGGACCTTGACGAACCCGTCCGTCTCGCCGTCGAGGATTGCGCGATCGACATCGGCGAGGCGTTGCTCGAACGTCTGGATCGCGAGACCACGCTGTTCCGCCTCCTGGGGATAGAGGCCGACGTGGGCAATCTCGGGATCGGTATAGGTACACCAGGGGATCGTCAGCGCGCTCGCCTTCCCCCAGCCCAGAAAGAGGGCGTTCTGAATGACGAGGCGCGCCATCGCGTCGGCGGCGTGCGTGAACTTGTAGCGCGAGCAGACGTCGCCGGCCGCGAAGATGCGCCGGTTTGTCGTCCGTAGTCGGTCGTTGACGTGAACGCCGTCCTTCGTGTCGTACTCGACGCCGACCGCTTCGAGGTTCAACCCTTCGACGTTCGGCGCTCGGCCAATGCCAACGAGGATGGCATCGCATCGCACCTCGCTCGGCTGTCCGTTCGTCTCGACGAACAGCACGCGATCTTCACCCTGCCGTTCGGCTCGCAGCACATTGGTATCGAGGAGAAGTTGAACGCCGTCGCGCCGCATGGCACTTTGCACGAGGGCAGCGGCGTCGGGGTCCTCGCGCGGCATGATGTGCGGCTGATTGGCCAGCAGAGTGACACGCGAGCCGAGACGGGCGAACGCTTGGGCCAGTTCGCAGCCGATGGGGCCAGCGCCGATGACCGCCAGATGACGAGGCAACTCGGTCAACGAAAACACGGTCTCGTTCGTCAGGTAGCCGACTTCCTTCAGGCCGGGGAGGGACGGGTCGGCGGCCCGCGCTCCCGTGGCGAGGACGGCCTTCTTGAAGCGCAGCGACCGGCCCTCGACGTCGATCGTATCGGAACCCGTAAAGCGTGCGCTGCCCAGAAAGACGTCAACACCAAGATCGCGAAAACGGGCGGCGCTATCGTTCTTGCTGATATCGGCGCGCAGACGCCTGAGGCGTTCCATGATGGCGGGGAAGTCGATACGAACGCCGTCGGGGACGTGGATTCCGAATGCCGAGGCGTCGCGGACAGCGGCAGCCGCGCGCGAGGCAGCGATCAACGCCTTGGAGGGAACACAGCCATAGTTGAGGCAGTCGCCGCCCATCAGATGGCGTTCGACGAGCGCGACGCGTGCGCCGAGGCCAGCCGCCCCTGCCGCAGTGACAAGGCCGGCGGTACCCGCGCCGACGACCACAAGATTGTAGCGCGGAGCGGGTTGAGGATTGATCCAGTCCGGCGGATGAACGCGCTCGAGGAGGCGCTGGTTGTGAGCGTCGGCGGGCGGCAGCACGAGTGGCTCGAACATGGGGGGCCTCCATAGCGGGAACGTATTTCCTCGACGATCGTTAGAGTACGGACCGGCGCGAATGTACCCAAAGTCGGGAAGGCGCTTGACAGAAGGATTCGGACCCCTGTACGGTGTTGAATATCGATCGTCACGCGAGGAACCTCGATGGCCGCTATCAAGAACTGTCCGCGCTGCGGAACCGCCCTCAAGATCGCGGGCGAAAAGGTCGTCTGTCCGTCTTGCCGAGTCAGTCTCGTCCGCAAGACCAAGGGCGAGCCGACGCCGGCCGAAGCGAGCGCCAGAACTCCTGAGCCGCCCCGCGCCACGGTCGCACCCGTCGCCAGCCTCGATTTCACCCCGCAAGCAGCTGCTCCCCGCCGGTCTTCCTCCGCCGGCATGGGACGGGGGGTTGTCCTTGGCGGCGCGGCTTTGTTCCTGTTGCTGGGAACAGCACTGACCGGCTACGCCTTCGCGATGACCTTCTCGACTCCGCCCGAGGCGCCTCCGGCTGCCATCGTTCAGCAGCCGGCGACGCCTCAACCAATGCCCCCCGAATTGCCCACCGAGGATTGGCGCATCACGCTCAAGGACCTGCGCCGGCTCGTCGTCACTCCGCCGACGACGCTGACTCAGGCCCCCACGCCGACGAAGCCGGTTGGGCCTCCCCCGCGCGTCAACAAGGTCATCGACAAGGGCGTCGAGTATCTCAAGTCCGCCGTGAGCGGCCGGAGCGGCGCCTCGAACTACGGCAGTCCCGGAGGGTTCGCCCTTGCCGGCCTGACACTGCTCGAGTGCGGCGTCCCCGCCGACGACGCCTCGATCAAGAACGTCGTCAGGACCGTTCGGAGCAATGTTCCCCGGATGGTACAGACCTACGAAATCGCCACCTGTATCTGGTTCCTCGACCGTCTCAACGAGGCGGAGGACAAACCGCTGATCCGCTCACTTGCCCTGCGCCTGATCGCCAATCAGGGTCCGATGGCGGGTTGGGGCTACTCCAGCCAGGTGATCTCGGAGCGAGACGAGACCCAGTTGATGGCGCTGCTGGCCGAGAAACCATTGAGCGCGAACTGGCGCAAGGAGATGAATGCCTCTCTGGTCCCCGATACGGGCAAGGCGGTCCCCAGGACGCCGATCGTTCGCAATCCGGTTCCGCCGGGCCAACTGAACAATTTGCCCCTGTTCCAATGGGACCCAGGCAAGAAGTACGAATGGCGCGCGGCCGGTCACGAGGACAACTCGCTGACGCAGTTCGCCGTCCTGGCGCTGTGGTCGGCGCGCAAACAGGGCATTCCCGTCGAACGCTCACTGGCCTTCGTCGAGGCCCGTTTCCGCACCTATCAAAACGCCGATGGATCCTGGGGCTACACGGTGAATCAGACCTATCGCCGAGACTCGATGACCTGCGCCGGACTGCTGGGCCTGGCGGTCGGACGCGGCCTGGGCAAGCAATCCGACGAGCCCAAGGGCGACGTCAAGGACGAGGCCATCGACAAGGCGCTCGTCTACCTCGGACAAATTGTCACCTCGGGGAGCGCCCCGGCCGTCTCGGCGCAAGAACGAGCAACGAAGCAGGCCGAATATCAAGCCTTGCTGCTCAAGTTGCGGCAGTCGAAAACCAAGGACGAGCGCGTCAAGATTCAGCAAGAGATGCTGAAAATGCCCGCCTACGTCCGGACCCGCGGCCCGGCCGGGAAACTCGTCGGCGCCGAAGCATGGGGCGATCTGTATTTCCTGTGGTCGATGGAGCGCATGGCCGTCGTTTACGATCTGAAAACGATCGCCGGCAAGGACTGGTACGGCTGGGGTTCCGAGATCCTCATGAACGCCCAGTCGCCCAACGGATCGTGGAACGAGGCTTTTGCCGGCATTCCCGACACCTGCTTCGCGCTGCTCTTCATGAAGCGGGTCAACATCGTCCAGGACCTGACGGAACACCTGCGGCTATTGGGCAAGGTGAAGGACCCTGGCAACGTCGCTCCCGCAATCACACTCCCCGGCGAAGTGGGTAAACCGGACGAACGATAACATCCTCGAAATGATGAATGATTTTCTCGAAATGATGAATGATGAATGATGAATGATGAATGAAGGACTTCTTTCCATTCATCATTCATCATTCATCATTCATCATTCATCATTGGAGTCTTCCGTGCCTCTGACGTGTCGCCAGTGTTCCCGCGTCAATCCCGATGGAGCGCTTTACTGTCACTTTGACGGCCTGGCTCTCGATGCGCACGCGGGGCAGAAGGGGCCGCTCGACGTCGGCAAACAGCCGTTTCCCTCGTCGTTCGTCTTTCCGTCGGGTCAGGCGTGCCGCAACT
>JBBRIK010000186.1:0-7779 GCA_038221045.1 Gemmatales bacterium | reverse complement strand
GGTCGTACAGGCCATGCAGGGGCAAGCGTGGAGACGGACCCTGGAGGGCAGTCAGGAGTTCGTGGCGCTGGCGCAGCCGTTCGCCCGACAGCCCCTCGATGGGGGTCAGCGTGTCGGCGCGATACTTCCGGGCTTGCAGGTCCAACTCCACCCAGAAGGGATCGAACGTCTTCCCCAGAAAGCCCGACCCCTGGCATGGCACCTCATGGACGTTGCGAAAAGGGAATGGCAAGGAGGCGAAGGGGACTTCGGCCGGCCGGCTCCGGCGGAAGTAGGCGACGGCGCTGCCGAAGCTCGGGAAAGTCTGGGCCTGGGGCGCGAACAACTCGCGATCCGGTCCCTCCAGCGGCCGGCCGGTCAGAGCGTGGATCGAGGCCGAGTCGTGCAGCCGGGCGGAGTGATGCATGCTTCGGATCAGCGCGACCTTGTGCATCAGCCGGGCCATCCGGGGCAGATGCTCGGTGACGCGGATGCCGGGGACGCTGGTCGCGATCGTGCGGAACTCGCCGCGCACCTCCGCCGGGGCGTCGGGCTTGGGATCGTAGGTGTCGAGGTGACTGGGGCCGCCGTAATAGAAGAGCAGGATGCAAGCGCGGATGGATCGGGACCGGGGACGGACAGCCGGGGCCGCCTGAGCCTGCCAGAGACCTCCCAGGCTCAGGCCGAGGGTTCCTCCGGTCAGTTGCAGGAACCGTCGCCGGAGCAGGAGTTGGGCCGCGCGATCCATAATCGTGTTCCTCGAAAGCATAACCTGACTCAAGTGTACTCGGGACCGTGTCCGCAGGGAAGCGACTTGAAGACGACCGCTGGCTTCCCTTCTCTCAAGTCAGAAGCACGTTGGCGGCTGCGGAAGGGCTGTCAACTGAGCCAGCGTCGCCGCGGCCGCCGGCCAGGGACACGACCAGACGAGGAAAAACATCGCCTGACGCGCCCAGCGCTGGGCAGGATGCTGGCGCAGAAAGCCGGCCCCCTTGCTGGCCGTCAGGGCTGCCTGGGTCGCGCTCAGTACCAGCGTGTTGGCCCGCGCCCGCAGCTTCACTGCGTCTTCTCCGGCCGGCGCCTCGGCTGCCAGCCGGTGCATCACCTCACGCAGCCCGCCGTGCTGCTGCCGGAGCGTCGCCGCGATTCCGAGCAACTCAGGTCTGCCCTGCGCCTCAGTCTCCAGATGGCCAATGGCCGCACTCGCCACTCCCAGCGCCAGACAGGACGTCTCCAGCCCGCCGGTGCCGCGCCGGCTCTGCATCACGCGCTCGGCCGGTCCTGCCAGCAGCCATTCCCGATCGAGGGTCACTTCCGCACAACGGACCTCGGCCGTCATCGATCCTTGCAGGGCCATCAGTTCCAGAGGCGGACCGACGCTGACGCCGGGCAGGTCCGCTGGCAGCACGGCCAGCACCTGCCGGCCGTCGTCAAGGGCCGCGCCGATGACGAGATGCTCGGCGCGAGCGGCCCCCGTCACCCAGGGAATGACGCCATCCAGGATCAAAGCCGATGGTGTCTCGCGGACGCGCAGGGCCGGCTGGGTGTGCTGGTGCGACGTCGTCAATTGAGACAGCCCCACCGTGGCGAAGCGTTCGCCGCTGGCCAGGAAGGGAAGCAAGGCACGACTCAGCGATGGACGCCCGCTATCGATCAGACGCCGGCAAGCCGCCTCGCGCTGGCTGAGCAGGAAGCAGGAAGTCAGACAGGCTTCCGCAAGCTGTTCGTAGCCGGCAAGCAACTCGCCGGACTCCCATCCCTGTCCGCCATATTCCCGAGGGATCGACCAGCCAAGGACGCCGGCTTCTTTCAGGGCTTTCCAGGATGCCGCAGGCCAGGACGCCACGGCGTCAGCCTCAGCGGCGAGGCCAGTGAGTTGCTCCCGATGGGTGGCGGAGATCGGCTCGCGAACTGTCATCGGTCAAGTCCCCGCAGGAGGGTCACGGATGGGCTGTATCCTTATTCTGATGAGGATGGGCCAAGACGCCAATGCTCGTCCCGGAGTGCCGGCGCGACGCCATCCACTCGGACGAGAGGCACAACAAGGAGAGGCGATCCCCATGTCCTGGCGAGAAGAAGCACTTGAACCCGTTTCGGCGGAGAAGACGTTCGACCAACTGACTATCAATCAGCTCAAGCCGCTCGTCCTGTTGCTGACCGATGAAGTGCCGACTCGCAAGGCCGAGTTGGTCGGTGTGCTGGTCCGCCACATGACGAATCCTGCTGAGGTCCGCTCCCTGTACCACCAACTCGCTCCGCTGGCGCGGCAGGCGGTGGAAGAGGCGACTCACGAGCCGCGGGGGTTCCTGCACCGCGACAAATTCATTGCTCGCTACGGTGATCTGCCGGACTTTCATGAGCCTGCCCCGGAACGCGAGCGGAGCTCCTACAGCGCCGACCGTACCCGGCCGACCCTCCTGCGTCTGTTCTTTCCGAGGTTCGATTGGATGCCCACCGACGTGCGGCAACTCCTTCTCAGCTTTGTCCCCGCTCCACCGGCCTTCAAGCTGCCGACGGTGTCCTCATTGCCCGAGACTGTCACGCAGACGTGGAAGGCCTGGAAGGATAATCGGCCCGTTGAGGAATCCGAAGAGGTCCCACTCCGCGTGCGCGAGACGGCCCGCGACGCCGAACAGGACTTGCGGACCGTCCTGCGGCTGATCGAGGCCGGCCGCTTTCGCGTCAGCGACAAGAAGCAGCAGCCCACGGTCTCCAGCCGTCAGGCGCTCGCTCCCCTCCTCAGCGGCGGCGACTTCTATCCGGCCGAGGACGAGGAGGACTCCAAGGGAGATCCCGCCTCCGACCTGGGTCTGAAGACGTTCGCCTGGCCGATGATCGTGCAAGCCGGCGGACTGGCTCAGAAGTCCGGCGAGGTGCTGACGCTGACTCCCGCTGGCCGCAAAGCCCTGAGCGGCCCTGGAGCGGAGGCGATTCGCACCGCGTTCCGCAAGTGGCGCTCGAGTAGCCTGCTGGACGAGTTCAGCAGGGTCGAGGCGATCAAGGGACAGGGCAAGGGCAGCCTCAGCGCCCTGGCTGCCCGGCGCAAGGCGGTCCTCGATGGTCTGGCCGCCTGCCCGCCGGGAGAGTGGTTCGCGGTGGACGACTTCTTCCGCTTCCTGCGCGCGACCGACCGCGATTTCGTGGTGGCTCACCATGCCTGGCAACTGTACGTCGCCGAACTCCGCTACGGCAATCTCAGCTACGGGGGCGGCAGCGAGTGGGAAATGTTGCAGGGCCGCTACATCCTGGCCGTCCTGTTTGAATATGTCGCGACCCTGGGACTGATTGACGTGGCCTACCTGGTTCCGCAGGGAGCGCGAGACGATTATCAGGATCACTGGGGGACGGACGATCTCTCCTGCCTGAGCCGTTACGATGGCCTGCTCTATGTGCGCATCAACTCCCTGGGGGCCTGGTGCCTCGACCTGACCGAGGCGTTTGAGGCGCTGCCCGTAACGGTCGTGGATGTGATTCGCGTGCTGCCCAACCTGGACGTCGTCGTCACGAAGCCGCCCTTGCCCGCGGCGGATCGGCTGCTCCTCGACCGCTTCGCCGAGTCGCAGTCAGAGGGTGTCTGGAAACTGACGCCGGCCAAGGCGCTGTCGATCCTGGAGGAGGGCGTCTCACTCGACGCTCTGGAGGAGTTCCTGAAGACGCATACCTCGGAGGCCCTCCCGCACACGGTCGAGGTGTTCTTTCAGGACCAGCGCAACCGGGCCGGCCGGCTCCGCGACCTGGGCATGACCCGGCTGATTGAATGCGCCGACGCCACACTGGCCCAAATGCTGGCCAGCGATCCCTTGCTCCGGGGCAAGTGTCACCTGGCGGGCGAGCGCTGGCTCATCTTCCAGGCGGAGGACGAGACCGTCATCCGCCGCGCCCTGAAGCGGCTGGGCCACATCCTGCCGCCTCAGAAGCCGTGAAGATCCGCGAATCCCCGATCTGTAACCGATCGCGGCGGGGTGCATCGAAGGGGGCTACTGTCTCGTACCACGCATTGCTCAGCACAGGGGGGAACAATGACCCGATCACGCGTCGCCCTGGTCACCGGCAGCGGCAAACGCCGTGTGGGCTGGCATGTCGCGGAGGCGCTGGCGCGCCGGGGGTACGCCCTCGCCGTTCACTATCGCAGTTCGGTAGCCGAGGCGGCCGAGACCGTCGCTGCCTTTCGTTCGCGTGGCATCGAAGCGCTCGGAGTGCAGGCCGACCTGACCGATGAGAAATCGGTTCGCTCCCTGATCGAGCAGGTCCTGGCCCGGTTCGGCGGACTCGACGTGCTGGTGAACTGTGCCGCCGACTGGAAGAGCAAGCGGCTGGAGGACGTGACGGCGGCCGACGTCCGCCACTACTTCGAGACCAACACCCTCAGCACCTTTCTCGCCAGCCAGCAGGCCGGCCTGGCGATGGTCAAGCAACCGGAGGGCGGCTGCATCGTCACTCTGGGCGACTGGGCCATCGAGCGTCCTTACGTCAACTACGCGGCGTATTTCCCGTCGAAGGGGGCCATTCCGACGCTGACCCGCTGCCTGGCGGTCGAACTGGGCAGCCGCAATCCCGCCGTCCGCGTCAACTGCATCCTGCCTGGCCCGGTGATGCTGCCGCCGGACCTGCCCCAGTCCGAGAGACAGCAGGCGATTGACGCCACTCTCGTCAAACGCGAAGGCAAGCCGGAGAACATCGCTCAGGCCGTGCTGTTCTTCCTCGACAACGACTTCGTCACCGGCGTCTGCCTTCCCATCGATGGCGGCCGGACCATCTTCGCTCCCGACTCCCTCTGAGGAGGAGCATCGACAAGCTCGGGGGCTTCCCCACCCCTCTCAAAGTGAGTTCAACTCATGCGCCACGTCGATACGCCTCAGGGTCTGTGTCTCCTCGGCGTCGTCCGCTGCGACGTTACTCCCCCTGCCGGCATCTATCATCGCCTCTGGGGGGCGGCGACTCATGAGAAGGCCGCCGGCGTTCACCGCCCGCTGACCGCCACCGCACTGGTCCTTCAGGCTGCGGAGTTGCCGGTGGGACTCGACACCGAGCAGGTGATCGTCGCCGTGGATCATTGCCTGCTGTGGGCGCACGAGATGGACGCGCTGCGGTCCTCGCTCAGCGCGAGGACCGGCCTGGCGCGAGAGCAGTTCTCCATCGCCTTCTCGCACACTCACTCGGCGGGACTGATGGATCTGGGCCGCGTTCAACTGCCCGGCGGCGACCTGATCCAACCGTATCTGGATCGCCTGGCCGACAGCATCGCCGGCATCGTCCGCGAGGCCCGTCAGGCGGTGCGGCCTGCCTCGTTGACGTACACGACGGGCCGCTGTCCCCTGGCGGCTCACCGTGACTTCTGGGACGAGACGAGCGGGCAGTTCGTGTGCGGCTTCAACCCGGATGGCCCGGCCGACGACACCGTGCTGATCGCGCGAGCCAGCAACGCCGAGGGCAAGACCATTGCCACGGTCGTCAATTACGCCTGTCATCCGACCACGCTGGCGTGGGAGAACACCCTCATCAGCCCCGACTTTCCGGGAGCGATGCGGGAGATGGTCGAGGGGGCGACGGGAGCGCCGTGTCTGTTCCTGCAAGGGGCGTCCGGCGATCTCGGCCCGCGCGAGGGATTCGTCGGCGACCCCGCGGTGGCGGATCGCAATGGCCGGCAGCTCGGCTACGCCGTCCTTGCCGCCCTGGAGGGACTGCCGCCCCCTGGCACCCGCTTCGAGTACCAGGGTCCAGTCGTCTCCGGCGCAACGCTCGGAGCCTGGGCACACGTCCCGCTCGATGAGCAGGAGCGGAAGAACAAGGTCCGCTGGCGGCTGCGCCGCTGGGTGGTGGAATTGCCCTATCGGCCCGAGTTGCCGGCTGTGGAAGAGACGCGAGCGGAGCGTGCTCGCTGGCTCGAACAGGAGCAGGCCGCGCTCGAAGCGGGCGATACGGCGCGGGCGCGCGACTGTCACGCTCAGGTCGAACGTCAGGACCGCTGGCTGACACGCCTGGCCACGCTTCCGGCCGGCAAGACGTTTCCGCTCCCGGTCGCCCTGTGGCAGGTGGGGGATGGCTTCTGGCTGGCAGTGGAGGGGGAACACTACCACGTCCTGCAGCGCAGTCTGCGGGAGCGCTTCCCCGGCGTGCCGCTGATGGTGGCGACGGTCGTCAACGGCGCACGGCCGACGTATCTGCCGTCCCGCGAGACCTACGGCAAGGGGATCTATCAGGAGTCGATCGCCGTCCTGGCGGCGGGAAGCCTGGAACGGTTGATTGAGATTGTCAGCGATGAGCTTCGGGCAGGAGTTCAGTCCGCCAGGGGTTGACATCACGCCGCCCGCCAGGGGTTGACACCCCTGGCTATTGACGGTCGCCCCTTCAGGGCGGGTCTTCAGCCCCAACGGGGCGGCAGTCAATAGCCAGGTGGCGTAAGCCCCTGGCTTCCCGACCGGGGGGTTGACACCCCTGGCTTCCCTCAGCGGCGAATAGAGGAATTTTGGGGTCAGGTGGAATTGGAGTTACCCGGCGCAGCGTGCATAGATTAACGTTGAGGATAATTCGTTAATTTACTCGACGCCACACCCCCGGTCAGGGCGTGGAATCGGTCGTGGTGCGCTCACGCAGACCAGAACGCTCGAAGCTCGTGATCCCTTTGATTTCTTGTCTACTCGGAGGACGGCACCTATTTTGCACAGCGTCGGCTCTGTCATTTCGCCCACGGGGAGGCCGTCGAGTAGACAGGGATCTCGCCATGCACGCCGCGTTCGACTCTCTGGCCTTTTTCGGTATCGCCCTTGCCGGCTATCTGGCTCTTTACTTCGCGGTCAATGGGGCCTGCGCCTGGGTCTATTCCAGCGGACTGTGGGACTGGAGTAAATGCCGCATCCAGCCCGATCGGACCGCGGCTCCCGGGCAGGTCCGGCGCGAGATCCGGCTCTCGGTGCTGAACCTCCCGTTCTTCGCGCTCTCGGCGACCATCGTCTACGGACTCTACCGCCAGGGATGGACCCGGATCTATCTTGACCTCGCCGACACGTCGTGGCTGTATTTCGCCTTTACGGTGCTGCTCGTCATGGGCATCCACGAGACCTACTTTTACTGGATGCACCGCCTTCTGCACTTGAAGCCTCTCTTCCGCCGCGTTCACCGCGTCCACCACCGATCGCTGACGCCAACCTCCTGGGCGGGTTACGCGACCCACCCGGTCGAAGGGCTGTTGATGTCGGGGAACCTGTTGCTGCCCCCCCTCCTGTTCCCCCTCCACCCCCTGGCGATGGTGGCGTACATCGTCATCCAGATGATTTACAGCACGATGGGACACTGCGGGTACGACACCTTCCCGCGTGTGTTTCGCCAGCGCTGGTACCTGGCCTGGCACAATACCCCATCGCATCACGACGACCACCATCGCTACGTTCACGGCAACTTCGGCCACTATGTGAGCCTCTGGGACTGGCTGATGCGAACCGAACTCTCGCACGGTCATCTCGTTCGCCAACGGGGCACAGGTACCGAACATGGTCACGCCGCTGGAGAACACGACGACCCCAAGCTCCCTTGCTTGCGCGGCGGGCTCGGAGAATCAGAGCCCGCCGCGCAAGCAAGGCCCTTGCCGTCCAGTGATCGATCCAATCGCCTCGACCTCGACGAGGCCCATCTGCTGACCAGCCTCCACGCCGTCCAGCAACGGCTCGCTCTTCCTCTCGACACGCAACTGGAGGGCATCTAATAACCGATCCCCACCGCCCACGGAGTTCAACCGATCCGCGTTCCGAACTTCTTCATCAAGTTGAAGACCGGCACGAGGAGCATAGGGTGCGAGGCAACGAA